>CAYUDI010000300.1:0-1548 GCA_964443585.1 uncultured Bifidobacterium sp. | reverse complement strand
GCCGTAACAAGAAGCGTGTATTTCGCGCATTGTGGATTACGCGTATTAATGCCGCTTCTCGCGAACATGGCCTGACATACAGCGTATTCATGAATGGCCTGAAAAGAGCCGCGATCAATTTAGATCGTAAGGTTTTGGCTGACATGGCTGTTATGGACAAGCCAGCGTTTGCAGCCATCGTTAATCATGTCAAGGCCACCATCGCCGCTTGATGATGCGAATTGGGCGCTTCTTGAAAGCGTTCACGCAGATGACTAGTGATACAGACGTAGATGGGGCACCGGTGTAAACCGATGCCCCATTATTTTTTTCATCGTCCTACCCAAAAAGAAATCGAGCTAACCATTCCATGAGCACATTGGAACAACTCGTCGTCGCCGCTGAGGCCGATTTTATTGGCGCACAGGATCCGGCAGCATTGGAAAATGCCAAAGCTAAATACTTGGGCAAGACAGGCTTGATCACTGAGCAGATGAAAGGCTTGGGCAAGCTGGATCCCGATGCGCGTCGCACGCAAGGTGCTGTGATTAATCATGCCAAAGAAAAAATCGAATCGATGCTCTCAGCGAGGCGCCAGGCGCTTGCTGATGCGCAGATGCAAATGCGTTTGAACGCTGAAGCCATCGATATCACGTTGCCTGGCCGCGGCCGTGGTTTTGGTGGAATTCATCCAGTCATGCGTACATGGGAGCGAGTCGAAGCTATTTTTGGATCGATAGGCTTTGATGTGGCTGATGGTCCAGAAATAGAAAACGACTGGACGAATTTTACAGCGCTCAATAGCCCGGAAAATCATCCTGCCCGTTCCATGCAAGATACGTTTTATATCGACGCAAAAGACAGCACAGGCAAGCAACTGCTATTACGCACCCACACCAGTCCTATGCAAGTGCGTTATGCGCGTATGAATCGGCCACCGATTAAGGTGATTGCGCCCGGTCGCACATATCGTGTAGACAGTGATGCTACGCACTCACCCATGTTTCATCAGGTCGAGGGCTTATGGATAGATACCGATATCAGCTTCGCTGATCTCAAAGGTGTGTACCTGAATTTCGTGAAAGCTTTTTTCGAAACCGATGATCTTCAGGTACGTTTTCGCCCCTCGTATTTTCCGTTTACCGAGCCATCCGCTGAGATCGATATTGCGTTTGGTAGTGGCCCGCTTAAAGGTCGCTGGCTGGAAGTCTCTGGTGCTGGTCAGGTTCATCCCACGGTGTTAAAAAATATGGGATTGGATCCGGAAGAATTCATAGGGTTCGCATTTGGTTCTGGATTAGAGCGCCTGACCATGCTCCGTTATGGCATCAATGATTTACGTCTGTTTTATGAAGGTGATCTTCGCTTTCTAAAGCAGTTCAACTGATTTCGTTCACTACTGGCACACCATGCAATTTTCAGAAAATTGGTTGCGTACTCTCGTTAATCCTACGTTGACTTCGGATGAACTGTCGCATTTACTTACCATGGCGGGTCTGGAAGTGGAAGAGGTCGAACCGGTCGTACCCCCCTTCACGGAAGTGGTGGTAGCTGAGGTTTGCGCAGTTG
>CAYUDI010000299.1:0-1828 GCA_964443585.1 uncultured Bifidobacterium sp. | reverse complement strand
AATATTGATCACCAAGCCCGCACTGGCGAAGATTGAGGAGATGCTGGCATGAGTTCAGTCATCAAACATAACGAAGAGCGCTTGATGAAAATCTTGCTGGCTCCCGTAATTTCTGAAAAAGCTACGTTTGTGGCCGAAAAAAATGAGCAGGTCGTTTTTCTCGTGACACAAGATGCCACTAAGCCTGAGATCAAGGCTGCTGTAGAAATGCTTTTTAAAGTTCAAGTGGAGTCCGTTCAAGTTGCAAATCGCGCTGGTAAGGCAAAACGGTCTGGTCGTTTCATGGGCCGTCGTAATAATACTCGCCGTGCATTTGTATGCTTAAAAGCTGGCCAAGAAATCAACTTTACCGAGGAGGCTAAATAATGGCACTCGTTAAATTAAAACCTACATCGCCAGGCCGTCGTGGCATGGTCAAGGTGGTTAACCCTGATTTGCACAAAGGCCGGCCGTTCGCTGGGCTAGTTGAGAAGCAGTCTAAATCAGCTGGTCGTAATAACAATGGTCATATCACCACGCGCCACTTGGGTGGTGGTCATAAGCAGCACTATCGTATTGTCGATTTTCGTCGCAACAAGGATGGCATTCCGGCCAAGGTAGAGCGCCTAGAATACGATCCCAACCGCAGCGCGAATATCGCTTTGCTTTGCTATGCCGATGGTGAGCGTCGGTACATAATTGCCAGCAAGGGTATGGCAGTTGGCGATCAGTTGATGAATGGTTCGGAAGCACCTATCAAGTCGGGTAACTGCCTACCAATTCGCAATATTCCTGTGGGTACCACCATGCATTGCGTGGAGATGTTACCTGGTAAGGGAGCGCAGATAGCGCGTACAGCTGGAGCTGGCGTTGTTCTGATGGCTCGTGAAGGTATCTACGCTCAAGTTCGTTTGCGTTCAGGTGAAGTTCGCCGGATTCATGTTGAATGCCGCGCAACCGTAGGCGAGGTAGGTAATGGCGAACATAACTTACGCAAAATTGGTAAAGCTGGTGCCACACGTTGGCGCGGTATCCGCCCAACTGTGCGTGGTGTTGCAATGAATCCTATCGATCACCCGCACGGTGGTGGTGAGGGTCGTACAGCCGCCGGACGTCATCCGGTTTCACCGTGGGGTCAACAGACTAAGGGCAAGAAGACGCGTCGCAACAAGCGAACTACGTCAATGATTGTCTCGCGCCGTGGTAAGAAATAAGGGGTAAGACATGGGACGTTCACTGAAAAAAGGGCCGTTTTGCGACGCCCACCTGCTTAAAAAAGTCGAAACAGCGCAAGCTATTCGCGATAAAAAACCGATTAAAACATGGTCGCGCCGCTCTACTATCATGCCTGATTTTATAGGCTTGACGATCGCCGTACACAATGGCAGGCAGCATGTACCGGTTTATGTGTCTGAAAATATGGTTGGGCACAAGCTCGGCGAATTTGCGCTGACTCGTACCTTTAAAGGTCACGCAGCTGACAAGAAGGCTAAGAAATAAGGTCAGATGATGGAAACTAAAGCTACTCTCCGCAGCGCGCGCTTGTCTGCACAAAAAGGCCGACTCGTTGCCGACCTAATACGCGGCAAAAAGATCGAACAAGCACTCAATATTTTGACATTCAGCCCCAAGAAGGGCGCGGTGATCATCAAGAAAGTACTCGAGTCTGCAATTGCAAACGCCGAGCACAATGACGGTGCTGACATTGATGAATTAAAGGTCAAAACGATATACGTAGAGAAAGGCGCGGTACTCAAGCGCTTTACTGCACGTGCAAAAGGTCGTGGTGATCGTATTTCCAAACAAACCTGTCACATCTACGTGACTGTCGGTAACTAAGGGAGTCACG
>CAYUDI010000298.1:0-1840 GCA_964443585.1 uncultured Bifidobacterium sp. | reverse complement strand
GAACTTTTTCCATTTCAGTGCCTGTGACACGAAACTGAACGGGGTATGGTACGGGTGGCCCGTTAGGCAGCAATTTGACGCGCCCTCGCACTTCAGGAAAATCTTTGGCGAATATTGCTTTGATTTTTAAACGCAGCGTCTCCCGCGTCTTGGCATCCTTGGGCAACACCACGATTTGCGATACATTGGTTTGAGGGAAAATCTGATCGAGCGGTAAATAAAAACGTGGACTACCTGTGCCCACGTAGCTAGTTACACTCTCCACACCGGGTTGTTGCATGATGAAGCGCTCGAATTTTTTAGCCTGCGCTTCGGTCGCTTGATAAGACGACCCTTCCGGCAGCCACAGTTCAACCATTAGTTCCAGGCGGCTGGAATCGGGGAAAAACTGCTGTTCAATAAATTTAAATCCAAATACACCCAAGAAAAAACCTGCCAAGGTCAGTGCTATGGTTGTTTTACGCCAGTCCACGCACCAGTTGACTATCGTGCGCAAACGGTTATAAAACGGTGTATCAAATAACTCATGGTGGCCATCTGCGTTGGAGCGCGGTTTTACCCGCAATAAAATGTAACCTAAATAGGGCGTAAAAAGTACCGCAGCAAACCAGGAAATCAAAAGCGCCAGCGCATTAACAGAAAACATAGAAAACGTGTATTCACCTGCGGCTGATTTTGCAAACCCGATAGGAAGAAATCCTGCTGCTGTAATCAAGGTGCCCGTTAGCATAGGCATGGCAGTCGACGTGTACGCAAACGTAGCCGCATCAAAGCGCGACAAACCCTCTTCCATTTTTCTGACCATCATTTCAACAGCGATGATGGCGTCATCTACTAGCAAGCCCAATGCAATGATTAAGGCGCCTAACGATATTTTGTGCAAATCTATACCCAAAATTTGCATAGCTAAAAATGTCGCTGCTAAAACCAGCGGTATGGTGAGAGCCACCACTAAACCAGGACGCACATCGATCCGTAACGGCTTGGTGTGCAGTCCCAGAGCTATAAAACTTATAGCCAGCACGATCATGACAGCCTCAGCCAGCACTTTGAGGAATTCATTGACTGACGAACTGACTGCGCGGGGTTGATCCGCCACACGTTCCAGCTGTATACCCACGGGTAATTTGGCGCTTATTTTTGCTGCTGTGGCATCCAGGTGGCGGCCTAATTCTATGATGTCACTGCCCTTCTCCATAGAGATGCCCAGACCGATCACTTCTTTGCCGTTGAAACGCATCTTGTCGCGTGGTGGATCAGCGTAGCCGCGAGTGATCTTTGCAAAATCCCCCAAACGAAACGTATTGCCATTAGCGCGCAAGGGAAGCATTTCTAAATCTTTTGGCGTCATCAATGCGCCACTCACGCGCACTTGAAGATTGTCTGTTGGAGTCACCAGAACGCCGCTACTCTCAACCGCATTTTGTGCATTGATCTGAGCTATTACGCTCTCAAAAGGTATGCCCAGCTGACCAAACTTTTTACTTGAAAATTCAATGTAGATTTTTTCGTCTTGTATGCCATACATCTCAACCTTAGAGACTGTGGGAACAGCGAGCAGCTGCTGGCGTACAAAATCTGCATAGTCTTTTACCTCGGCGTAGGTAAATCCATCCGCTGACAGCGCAAAAATTGAACCGTAAGTATCACCAAATTCATCATTGAAAAAAGGGCCCTGCACACCCGCTGGCAAGGTATTGCGTATATCGCCAATTTTTTTACGTACCTGATACCAAACTTGCTGAACTTCTTTGGGTGGAGTGGATTCGCGCAGCTCGAGAACGATTAGCGTCTCACCCGGTTTGGAATAGCTGCGGATTTTGTCGATGAAGGGTGTTTC
>CAYUDI010000297.1:0-1860 GCA_964443585.1 uncultured Bifidobacterium sp. | reverse complement strand
TTGTAAATTAGGCTCGTTCGATGAGAGCCTACCTGTTACCGCAATAGCCTGACCATAATTGGTATGTACGCGACCCGTCGCTGGATTCACCATGCGCGGCAATTTATCGGTATAAGTTGATTTCAACTTTGAGAGGCTGCGATAGTCCAGCAACAATTTGGGTAAGGGATAATCTTCAGCTAACTTTTGCAAAACTTCTTCATCGGTCGATGGTGTGCCACTAGGCGTTTTTTTGACGACCGGAAGTTTTAGTTTTTCAAATAAAATTTCACCTAGTTGTTTGGGCGAATTCAGATTAAAGGGTTGCTCTGCTAATGCATGCGCTTCTTTTTCCAGCTCCATTAATTTGATACCCAACTCATTAGATTGCGCAATCAATAAATCGACATCAATCAACACACCGTTGCGCTCTATGCGTTGCAACACCAGCGATGTAGGAATTTCTATTTGCTCATAAATGAACCGCAGTTTTTCATTGGCTTCTATCTGCGGCCATAAAGTCTGGTGCAAACGCAAGGTAATATCGGCATCCTCAGCCGCGTACTCAGTGGCTGTTTCTATGCTGACTTCATCAAAGCCAATTTGCGAAGCACCTTTTCCACACACTTGTTCATAGGTGATGGTTTTTTTATCCAACCAGCGTAAGGCCAGGCTATCCATGTCATGCGTGCGATGGGACTCAATCACATACGATTGCAAGAGCGTGTCATGCACAACACCCTTTAGGGCGATACCGTAGTTGGCCAGGATATGACTATCGTATTTTAAATGCTGACCCAGCTTGGGCTTGGATGCGTCTTGTAACCAGGGTTTCAGTTTATCTAAAACAAATTCACGCGAGAGTTGATCCGGCGCTCCGGGATACCGATGATGCATAGGTACATAGGCTGCCTTCCCCGGCTCCACACATAAAGACAAGCCAACGATTTCAGCGCGCATGGGGTCTAGCGATGTGGTTTCTGTATCGACGGCAGTTAAAGGTGCTGCATTGATTATCGTGATCCAGGCGTCTAGCTGCTCTGCGGTGAAAATGGTTTCGTACTGTGTTTCGGTGGGTGATTCAACGCGAAATAAATTCGCTTGCTCAGACGGATCCGCTATGGTCTTTGTCGTTTTTGATTCGGTATTTTTATCACTACCTAATTCGGTATTTAATTCACGTAGCCAAGAGCGAAATCCCATACGACTAAAAAAATCGCGCAGCGCAACGCGATCTTCAGGTTTGAAGGCTAGGGTTGTTTGTATTGATTCCATTTGCGCGTGCAAATCGCAATCACACTTGACCGTTACCAATGTGCGTGCCTGCGGTAACCAGTCCAAAGCGCGACGCAGGTTTTCACCTACAACGCCGCCTATATCTGCCGCGTGGGCCATCACGCCATCAAGCGATTCAAACTGCGTGAGCCATTTAACGGCTGTCTTGGGCCCGACTTTTTCTACGCCAGGTACGTTATCGACGGTATCACCGACCAAGGTGAGGTAATCAACAATACGCTCGGGCGGCACACCAAACTTTGCGATTACTCCAGCGCGATCCAGGGTCTCGCTACTCATGGTGTTCACTAAGGTGACGTGATCATTCACCAGCTGCGCCAAATCTTTATCGCCCGTTGAGACCACCGTAGCCAAGCCCTGCGCGGCAGCCTGCACTGCCAGCGTGCCTATGACGTCATCGGCTTCTATTCCCTCTATCATCAGAATAGGCCAGCCCATGGCTCGCACAACTTCATGTATCGGTTCTATCTGCCGCACCAAATCATCAGGCATAGCTGCCCTATGGGCTTTGTATTCAGGATAGAGATCGTCGCGAAAGGTTTTGCCTTTTGCATCAAAGACACAGGCCATGTATGCTGCAGCGTA
>CAYUDI010000296.1:0-1864 GCA_964443585.1 uncultured Bifidobacterium sp. | reverse complement strand
GCTGTCGAAGCCACGAATGCCAGGGCAGCCAATGCGATTTGAGTTTTTTTCATTATCTAATCTCCAAAATGTTGTAATGCTAAAGTTTCGCTTTCACTGTCCGAACGCTAAAACCTGCATTCGCAGTGAAATTGATGCTCCAAGACCAACGGATCGAGAAGTCAACGTGCATTGAAGCAAATGTTGTGAGAGGTAGCAAAAGTAATTTATGAATTCATATCTCTTTTGATAATTTTCCGTCTCTTCAATGCAACACTTTTCTAATAAATTATCACTATAACAATTTATGACTAATGTTCGATCACCGATTGACACGTTTATATGTGTTTTCGATAGAGCCCTGAAAGTTGTGGCTGGTGTGTCTGTTTCGCGGCGAGAAAATCCGTCTGGCAAACTTGCTCAGTCAACCTTAACTGATAAAGAACGCAAACATAGCGCTGGGCTAATGCGTGTTAATCATGTGGGCGAGGTATGCGCACAAGCTCTGTATGAAGCACAAGCCTTGTTTGCTCAAGATGAAATAACACGTAAGCAATTTCAGCACTCGGGTGAAGACGAGTTGGATCACCTTGCATGGACTGCCGAACGTTTGCGCGAACTACATTCGCGACCTAGCTTATTGAATCCACTCTGGTATGCAGGTTCATTTGCCCTAGGTGCTGTTGCGGCGCGCCTTGGCGATAGGCAAAGCTTGGGATTTGTAGTGGAGACTGAGCGTCAGGTGGAGGCTCATTTAACGGATCATTTAAATTTGCTGCCGGTACAAGATGAGCGATCGCGTGCGATTGTCACGCAAATGCGTGACGATGAAATTAATCATGGTGCTGCAGCTGAAAAACTCGGCGCTGCAGAATTACCCGAGCCAGTACGCCTAGGTATGCGTGCAATATCCAAAGTGATGACGAGTACGGCTTATTACTTGTAGTAAGTTAAGCCTAGATAACGTAATTAAAACTGACGATAGCGAACGATCACGGTTTAAATGGCTGCTGCGGCCAACTCCAGATCGTCAACGATTTCGAATGAGTGAGTGAGCTCTGCGGTTTTTTCCAACATGATGGATGCCGAACAATATTTTTCGTGCGAGATTTTAATAGCCCGCTCAACCAGATTGGCTTTGAGGTTGCGTCCGCGCACGGTGAAATGAAAGTGAATCTTGGTAAAAACTTTCGGGTCTTTCTCAGCACGTTCTGACTTAAGTGTGACATCGCAGCCGCGTATGTCTTGCCCACTTTTGCGCAGTATGACCACCACGTCGTAGGCGGTGCAGCCACCTGTTCCAACTAATACGATTTCCATGGGGCGCGGCGCTAGGTTACGCCCACCGCCATCCGGTGCACCATCCATGGTGACTAAATGGCCAGAGCCAGTTTCAGCAACAAAGCTCATGCCGGGTAGGCCGGCCCATCGTACGGTGCATTCCATGGGGTTATCTCATCAATTAAGTAAAAAAATCAGTCAAAAGTGCTGTAAGGCCGCTATTTTATTAGTTTAAAGTGTAAGTAATGCAAACTTTCACGTCATCTGGTGTGGGCAGCCGGCTTTACTAAAAAAGCAAGTTAACGCTTCAAAGCGCTATTTTTCGCAGAATTTGCACTAATCCGCCTTTCATGATCACTGCTGGGCAATTGACGCCAAGTCATTGAAAACATTATAATCTTGGGTTCTCCTGTTTTGCTCAGGGAGAATCACACAACAAGGCTGCGTCTGCGAAGTTAGTATTTTCGTAGAACCACCATCAGAGCATCATTCAATTTAGGATTCATCATGAAAACCTTTTCCGCTAAAGGACACGAAGTCCAGCGCGACTGGTTTGTGATTGACGCAACGGACAAAGTCCTCGGACGTGTCGCCAGCGAAGTGG
>CAYUDI010000295.1:0-1932 GCA_964443585.1 uncultured Bifidobacterium sp. | reverse complement strand
TGCAACTCAGACTACGGTGCCAAATATTTATGCCGTGGGCGATTTTACTGCAGATATCTCGCTGGTCAATGTAGGAGAACTTGAAGGTCGCTATGCGGTTGAGCGCATCTTTGGCACACCTGCGCGCGATCTGATTTACGAAAATATTTCGACCATCATGTTTTTAAATCCTGAGGTGGCCGCTGTGGGGCTCAATGAAACACAGGCTCGCAAGCGCAAACTCCCCTACCGCATGGCGATGATGGATTACCGTTACATTAATCGTGCCATTGCCATGGGCAAGACGGGGGGCTTCTTTAAGATTTTGGTCTCGGATGACGACGAGATGAAAATTCTCGGCATGCGTGTGATGGGTAATCACGCGTCCAGCACTAGTCAGGCAATCGCCTTGATGATTGCGCTCGATGCTGGCATAGACCAATTAGCCGAACTAATTTTTCCTCATCCTTCAGTACCCGAAGGCTTACAAGAATGCGCGCGTATGTTACGTGGCAAATCGATAGTCAAACCCGAAGTTTTTCAGCTGGATTTACGCTGCTATCGGGTGGATGCAGAAGGCCGGGTAGAAAATCTTTATCACTAAGTGTTTTATATCGTAATGGATAAACTATAGGCCCCTTTCGGGGCCTTTAGTATGTATTCAAACTCAGAAATAGCGTTAGTTAACTAACTCTAATTTCTTAGACCACCAGGGTGTAATGGCTGGCAAAAAAGTCAGTGTCCAAATGACTGTCCATGCAGTTAAGGGCATCAATAGCTTGAGATCAGGAAATTGCGATACGGTGACCACAGCCAAAACTACGGGTATCACCCCTGTTTCACGCACAGCACACATAAATAATTTTTCGCGCATGGACATATTCGTTGGCAGCAGCGACACCATGACGGCTATAGGGCGTGCAACAAACATGAACAACGCTGCCACAATCAAACCGAGTAATGCGGTATCCGCGAGATCGCTCAGCGCTACAAAGGGTCCCACCATCATAAAGATAGTTGGCTTGGCTATCGATTCAATCTGCGTTTCAAGGTTGTGCAACTGACCATGAAAGTGTTCTGCCGAATGATTGAAGTTAGCCAGCAGGCCAGCTACAAAGGCTGCAAGGAAACCATTGCCGTGTATGCCCTGAGCAAGCAAGAAAGTGACGAGAGGTACAGCCAAAATAATCGCAAAATCATATTTAGCTTCGTCATTGCCGCTCGTATGATGTTCGGATTTATACTTTTCATAAAAGTACATCACACCCCAACCAATCACACCAGCAATAGTGCCAAACAAAAATTGCTGCCCGAGATGAATCAGGTTCTCACCGCTAAAAAGACCACCCGACAAATTGGTTAACGTATCAACGTTACCGCCAGCCAGAATAATGCCAGCGATCGACGCAGTAAAAATTGCACCAACCGCATCATTAAGAGCACTCTCTGCGACTGAAAGACCAGTGAGACGCTTGTACTGATCTTTAAATACCAGTTGCTTGAGTGTTGGTATCAACGCAGCAGGATCGGTCGATCCTATGATGGCTGAAAGCAGCGCCGATGTTTTTCCATCCAGACCTAAAGCCATCAAGATAGCGAACATAATAAAGAAGGTGATCAGGAAACCTGCCACTGCAATCATGACCGTTGGAAAAGCGATTTCCAAAAACTCACGTCGCTCGATCTCATCACCACCCGACTTCAAAATGATGGCTGCCAGCGATGTACAAACAACGACCGCCAATACTACTTGCACCGAAAGCGGTGCCAGCGCATCGTGAAGCACGATACCGATCAAGAGCTGCAAGGTAAAACTGGGAAAGATCGTGCCTTCGGCGAGGCGGCTACACGACCAGCCAAATATAAAAAACAAACCCAGGCACCAGAGACTCGATGCAATGGCCGCCTCTGCACCTTCCAGATGACTTATGTGTCCAAGCAGTGCAGGTGCAA
>CAYUDI010000294.1:1539-1941 GCA_964443585.1 uncultured Bifidobacterium sp. | reverse complement strand
TGGAAGTGTGCCGGTCATGCGGGTATCGTATGTTGTAACTGCTTTCGACCTTTAACGCCTAATTTTTTTTAATACGCAGAATAACCATCATGACCATTCCAGCTAGCTCACCTATCCCCACTCAAAATGTATCCTACGTAATCGCCAAAATTTCCAATACGCCTGCAGCCATAAAATTTTTACCTAAAATTAATCTCCATAAAAGTTCTGAAATTAAAATTGAAATTGAAAAATTACGCAGCGAACTCGAGAATTTCATCCTTTCTGAACAAGCAAAAAACAAACCAATCAGCTATTTAAAAACTGAGTTCGAGCCCATGTCTGCCGCTAAAGCCAGACAGCTTGGGTATGAAGTTGTCAGAGAAAGAAAGCTAGGCCACGGAACCATTTATATTTATGGCC
>CAYUDI010000294.1:0-1529 GCA_964443585.1 uncultured Bifidobacterium sp. | reverse complement strand
CGTTAATTCTCAACTATCGATATTGGATGAACTAATTGCGCGTGGAATAAAGCATATTTTTGTTGAAGGCTTGGATGAAGACTACCCCCCTGATCACCCAGTAGTTAAAGAACAACGGAATATTTTAAAGTCCATGTACGCCGCTCATAAAACTGGCGACCCTATATTAAAAGAACACATTGTTAAAGGCTGCCTTGGAGTACATATTTATCAATCCTTACATACGGATGTCTTTCTACACAAGACCATCACAACGGAACTAACGACTAAACATATGTTGGAGGATAAAACAGCCACCAATTTGGGATCACTTACAGCCATTTTGAAAAAGCACTTTCCAGAAAGAGAGCAGTCAGCAATGACCTTCATTATGAAATTTTTAAAAATACAAAAAGACTTAGATGTAGGACTCATTTTTGGCTGTATGCATGAAGCAGAGAATTTTGCTAAATTTTTAACTCCAGACTGTTCGCCAGCGGTCTTTTATAAAAAAATAGACAAACTCTCAAAGCCTAATCACTGACTAACATGTATGAAATGCTAATTATGCATACTGATCTTTACACCGTCGCTCAGATACGAGCGATAGAGCAATCGGCAATCGACGAACTACCGGCGGGAACTCTAATGCAACGCGCTGGCAAAGCCGTTGCTGCTGCTGCCATCGCTCTCCTACCCAAAGATCAATCTGATTCTCGCGTATTGGTTGCAGTAGGCCCCGGCAATAATGGCGGCGATGCACTCGTTGCTGCGTTAGAGCTAGCAATGCATGACGTGACTATCTGCATTGTTATGCCCGTAGCTCCTGGTGAGTTATCTTCCGATGCAAAAACTGCCTTGGATAACGCTAATAGCAAGCTTGTTCCCTTCATCGAATTGAGTAATCTGCTCAATGATCAACAATGGGATCTCGCCATCGATGGCTTGTTTGGCATAGGCCTAACGCGGCCAGTACAAGGTGACTTCCGAACGCTAGTTGAATATCTGAATCAATTAAGCTGTCCGGTTTTGGCTATCGATGTGCCTAGTGGTCTGGATGCCGATCACGGTACGGTCGTAGGGCTGAATGGTATTGCAGTAAAAGCCAGCACTACGATTAGCTTCATCGCCAACAAGCCTGGACTCCATACACTGCATGGACGTGACCACGCAGGTAATGTTCTCGTCGATGATTTAGCGATTGAGCGCAGCCTATTTAACGAACCGATTGCACAGCTAAATCGCCCCGTGTTGTTTACCTCGGCATTACACCCTCGATTGCATGCCTCTCACAAAGGCCAGCATGGTGACTTGTACGTAATGGGTGGTGCCAGTGGAATGACGGGTGCCGTTCTACTAGCCGCACGTGCAGGTGCTATGACAGGTGCTGGTCGAGTCTTTGCTGGCTTTATAGATACTGCACCGCCCTTTGATCCAGTTCATCTGGAATTGATGTGCCGCTCTGCCCCCTCGTTGTTTCCAACTCGCGGTGCCATTGTCGTTGGCCCTGGGATGGGTATGTCGAAAGAAGCACATGATCTCTTATCACT
>CAYUDI010000293.1:0-2004 GCA_964443585.1 uncultured Bifidobacterium sp. | reverse complement strand
ACGTCACTCCACTCACTTACTTGCTTATTATTGGTAATAGTCATGCTGCTCCACTGTGTTTTTTATATCAATGGATAGTCATCGGCTATGGATTTCGATTTGGTCGAACATATTTGTTTATTGCATTAGCTTTAGCACTCGCTGGATTTGGTGTGGTAATACTTACAGCATCCTATTGGCAACAAGAGACAGCTCTTGCTAAAGGTTTGTGGCTGGGTACATTGCTGATATCTATCTATTCAAGTACGTTAATTGGGCGTCTGTATAAAGCACTGGATCGTGCGAAAGAAGCAAATATTGCAAAAAGGCAGTTTATTTGCTCTGTGAGTCATGAGCTGAGGACACCGCTAAACGCCATCATAGGAATGATAGATCTCATACGTAGTACGCATCTCGATCGTGACCAGATAGAAATGTTGGATTGCCTGATATCCACATCTCAAGTCATGTTGACTCAGATAGAAGATGTATTGGATTTTTCAAAAATAGAAGCCGGAAAAATGTCAGTCGAATCAGTTGAATTCGATTTGTACAAAATCATACAAAGCATATTGGATATTTTTCGATATCGGATAGACCCATTTCAAATTCATCTCAGTCATAGCATTGCTGCCGATGTGCCATTTAAAATTCGGGGAGATCAACACCATTTGCGGCAGATTTTAGTAAATTTAATCGGGAATGCAGTCAAATTTACCGAGCAAGGAAGAATTTCCCTTGGGGTAAATCTAGTATCAAACGCGCTAGATATAGTCCGATTAAGATTTTCTATAAGAGATACAGGAATAGGAATCCCAGCCAACGCTCAGGGAAAAATATTTGAAAGCTTTACCCAGGCTGATGAATCCACCATAAGACGTTTTGGAGGTACTGGACTGGGCACTACTATTTGCAAACAATTAGTAGAATTAATGGGCGGAAAAATAGGTTTTAGCAGCATACAAGGTGAAGGAAGTGAATTTTGGTTTGAGGTTGAATTCGGTACAGACAGTAACTCTACAGCAGCCTCGCCAGAACTTTCTGTTGCCGTAATTCGCTCGTTGGTGTTAAGCCCTACTCGCGATCAAAGCGAGTTAATTTCACAAATAGTCGACGTATGTGGTGACTGCTCAGAAAATACGGTGAGTCCCGAAGAAACTGCAAACTATCTTGAGCAATCTGCTTTGGCAGGTAAGCCTGTGCGGCTTATATTCATTGATGAGCCAATTTCGTATGGGGAAACTCTCCAAGAGTACATTCTTCGACTCCATAATCTAACACGACAATTACAAAATACACATTCACATGGAAAGATAACCTTTGTACTCGTTACTAAAGATGATGACGTAGTAAAAGGTCTGGAAAATTGTCTCGAATTAGCGGGCCTGTATTCGGTAATAAAGCTTCCTGCACCACGTAACTCGTTAATCCATGTGCTGCATGGGCACTTGATAAACCTGACACATAGCCATGTTGGTATGCGGATGCCATCGTCAGAATCGCAGTCAAAATCATCAGTACTAAAATTATCTCCATCTGTTCCAGAAAATAGCAATGGATACAAAATTCTTGTTGCAGAAGACAATCCCACTAATCGCAAAGTATTACAAAAAATTCTAGAAAGAGCGGGACATTACTGCACTTTAGTTAAAGATGGAGATGAGGCTTTGGATCTTGTGGAAAAAAATTCATTTGATGCCATGGTGCTCGATATGAATATGCCTACGATGTCGGGAACAGATGTTGCACGTTTGTATAGGCTTATGCACGGCAATGCAGCAGATTTTCCTATCATTATGTTTTCTGCGAACGCGACTCCCGAGGCAAGACAAGAAAGTTTAGAAGCAGGAGCCAATGCATTTTTGGCCAAGCCTATACAGATAAATATTTTCTTAGAAACCTTAGATGCATTAATAGAAAAATTTCATGCTATTCATCCGCCATTGGTCAAATCAAAAAATAAATCGCGCCCTCGATCTGTGATTTTAGCAATGCCAAACGAGCCAATATTAAACATACAAGCGC
>CAYUDI010000292.1:0-2008 GCA_964443585.1 uncultured Bifidobacterium sp. | reverse complement strand
ATCCCATAATTCGGGGCGCTGTGCTTTCGGGTTCCACTGGCCAAAATCATCGCGGAAAGAAAATATGCGCTCTTTAGCGCGCGCTTTTTCTTCATCGCGACGTGCGCCGCCGATACAGGCATCAAATTTATACTGCGCTATCGTTTCAAGCAGCGTAACCGCTTGCGCCGCATTACGTGAATCGGTTTGCGGATTACGCAAACGTACCGTTCCACGTTTAATGGAATCTTCGACTGAGCCTACAATTAGTCGTTCACCCAGTTCAGCTACGCGGTGATCGCGAAAGGTGATGACTTCCTCAAAATTGTGACCCGTATCAATATGCACTAAGGGAAAAGGAAATTTCCCGGGCCGGAACGCTTTTTCAGCAAGTCGAAGTAGAACAACCGAATCTTTACCACCCGAAAAAAGTAACGCAGGATTAGTACATTCGGCGGCGACTTCACGCATGATGTGTATGGATTCAGATTCCAACCAATCTAAATGCCGACTACTGGCAGCATCAATAAACAATTTTTCGACCGGGGTATTCATGATGTAGGTATCTCGGTAGTAGCAGGTTTAATTCGTATGAGTTTGCCATCAACAACGTGTAATCCGCATTCTTTGGTGTCGGGTGATTCCCACCACCAGCGACCAGCACGGATATCTTCGCCGGGCTGTATGGCGCGTGTGCAGGGCTCGCAGCCTATGGATGGATAGCCCTTGTCGTGCAGGGGATTGTAAGGCACCTGGTTACTACGGATGTAGTGCCAAATCTGCTCTTCGGTCCAGTCCGCTAGCGGATTAAATTTTTGCATGGCGTGTGCCGCATCCTCTTCTTGCACGGCCAGCTCGCTGCGCGTGCTGGATTGCGCACGGCGCTGTCCAGTTATCCAAGCTTGGTTACCGGCGAGTGCGCGATTGAGTGGCTCTACTTTACGGATACGGCAGCATTCTTTGCGCATCTCCACACTGTCATAGAATGCATTGAGACCATACTCGCTCACATAGGCTTCAAGAGCTGCTGGGTCAGGTTTGTATTGCGCCAGATCGACCCCGTAGTGTGACTGTATAGCGGCGAGCACACCCAACGTTTCGGCATGCAGTCGACCAGTCTCGAGCGTAAAAATAGCGATAGCCAGCTTGTCTTTTAAAATAAGATCGGTGAGCACCATATCTTCAGCAGCCAAGCTGGATGCAAATACAGCGGGTGCTAAGTCATTCGCAATACGAAGTAGCGTATGGCGAGTCTCAGCAAGTACGTGATCGTAGTTAGCTGTACTCATAGCGTTTCCTCGGCAGAAGGGCGCGATACACGGCGAAACAGTGGCGTTTTTTGATCCCAGGATGTTTGATAGACATCAGAAAAATCAGTTAAGCCCTTTAGTGCATCTTCGATCGATCTGTCAGCGCGCGTGGCAAAGGCATTAAAACCCACACGCTGCATGTAAAACAGCTGATCGCGCAATACATCGCCTATGGCGCGTAGTTCACCTTCAAAGCCATATTTAGCACGCAGTAGATAAGCGATAGAGTAGCCACGACCATCGGCAAAGCTAGGGAAATCAATCGCAATCAATGGCAGGGAAGTGACTGATGGGCCCAAGTCTTCAGCACGCTCATCACTGGCAAACCACACACCAATATCACTGCGCGCAGCTAACGTAGGTTGTTGCGCCAGCCAGACCTTGAGAGGAACGATCTGTTTACCTTCAGGCACATCAACAGATTCCGGTGCTATGCCATCGGTTAGCTTTAGCACCGTCCAATCATCCGATACGATAGCTTTATCTTTGATAATGTTAGGCATATGCATCTTCTCCTGCTTTGAAGGCATCATGCTTGATTGGTGTGGCGTACACATGATCCTTAAATGGATTAATACCTATGCGATTGACGGTATCAATAAAACGCTCGTCTTCGGTGCGGTCACGTACATAGACTTCCGGTAGGCGGCCAACTACTTCTGGCATTTGCCCAGCGGCGAAAGAGGGGCCTATGATTTTGCCTATGGCGCTTTGATTGC
>CAYUDI010000291.1:0-2049 GCA_964443585.1 uncultured Bifidobacterium sp. | reverse complement strand
CACTGATGGCAGACCCAACTGTTTCCGATATTCTGGTTAATACGTACAGCAAGATTTATGTAGAGCGACGGGGACGACTAGAACTAACGCCAGTAACGTTTAACGATAACGCTCATTTACTCAAGGTGATAGAAAAAATTGTTTCACGTATTGGTCGGCGTATTGATGAATCCAGTCCTATGGTGGATGCTCGGCTACCTGATGGCTCACGCGTTAACGCAATCATCCCACCATTGGCAATCGATGGGCCGATACTTTCAATACGACGTTTTTCAGTTCAGCCCTTATCTATTGCTGATTTAATTAATTACAAAAGCATAAACCAAGCGATTGCGACACTCTTGGCAGCGCTCGCCAAATCCAAAGTCAATATATTGATTTCAGGCGGAACAGGTAGCGGTAAAACGACGTTACTCAATGTGATCTCTGGCTTTATTCCAGCAGATGAACGTATTGTGACTATAGAAGATGCAGCTGAGTTGCAATTACAGCAGCCTCATGTCGTTAGGCTAGAGACTAAACCTGCAAATATCGAAGGTAAAGGAGAGATCACGCAGCGCGCGCTTGTAAAAAACTCACTTCGTATGCGACCGGACCGTATCATTCTTGGTGAGGTGCGGGGTGGAGAAGCACTGGACATGTTGCAAGCTATGAATACAGGACACGAAGGCTCATTAGCCACCATACATGCGAATTCGCCACGCGATGCCTTATCCCGCTTGGAAAACATGGTTGGTATGGCTAATACTAATTTAAGCCCACGCGCAGTACGCCAGCAAATTGCAGCAGCTATAACTATTGTTATACAAATTATGAGATTTCCGGATGGGACTCGCAAATTACTCAGTTTGCAGGAAGTGACGGGTATGGAAGGCGACACTATCTGTATGCAGGAAATATTTGTATTTAAACGTAATGGAGTCGATAAGGAGGGGCATGTGTTAGGACATTTTATGCCTACGGGTGTTTTTCCAAAATTCGATCAGCGGTTAAAAGAATTTGGTGTGTCATTACCAGAATCGCTTTTTGATCAGGATAATACGGATGAACAACAGCAGATAACGAGTCAAACTAATTTATAAGGGGTTAGTCTATGGATACTCTTTATTATGTTTTTATAGTTCTTTTATTTATTGCCGCAGCGTTAGCCAGTGAGGCTATTTGGCGATGGTGGTTTGCCTCGCGCAGCACGACTGCTAAGCGACTCAACAAACGACTAAGACAAACGACGTCTATATCTGCTGCGATCAAGCGTGATGCACCAGGCTTACTCAAAAATCATCGCTTAGCTACATCTGACAAGGTAGATTCATTGTTACGGAAAATACCTGGTATCTATCGTTTACACACGCATATTTTGCAAGCGGGTCTTGCATGGCCAGTCAGTCAATTCCTAATGTTGGTTTTGATTATCGCGACAGTCAGTTTTTTTATTGGCGAGCTACTGCCTGTTCCTATTAGCGTAGTGATGATCATTTCTATACTTAATTCACTTTTGCCGTTAGGATTTGTTATTCACATGCGTGAGCGACGCTTACGAAAAATTGAAGAGCAATTACCTGAGGTCGCAGATTTTATTAGTCGAAGTTTACGAGCTGGCCATGCATTTTCTATTAGCTTGCAAATGCTGGTAGAAGAAATGCCTCAACCCATCGCCGCTGAGTTTAAGATAGTTTCAGATGAAATTAATTTTGGGTTACCTATGTCCGAGGCATTACAACGACTTTGTGTACGAGTGTCGCTACCCGATTTGCACTATTTTGTTATGGCTATACTTATACAACGTGAGACGGGTGGCAACTTGGCCGAGCTCATGACGAAAGTGAGTTATTTGATACGACAGAGGCTCAAATTAGAGGGTGATGTCAGAGTACTGTCTGCTGAAGGGCGTTTGTCGGCATGGATACTAGCTTTACTTTCTCCTATTGTGGCAATCATTTTTTCTTTCACCAATCCAGACTATCTTAAGCAATTGTTGGATGATCCTGCGGGCCCTATGCTGCTTTGGATAGTAGGCGGCATGTTTGCCTTGGGTGTGTTGGTGATGCG
>CAYUDI010000290.1:712-2058 GCA_964443585.1 uncultured Bifidobacterium sp. | reverse complement strand
CAGCACAGGGATCCGTCGTTAAATTATTTGGCACGCAAATCGATACAGCTCAACCGTTTGCATGGATCATCCCAGGGCTTCTTTTTGTACTAGGAGCTGTATTGTTTATTCGTAGTCGACCAGCCTACATGGACGCCTTAGATGAAGCTAACGCAGAAATAGAACGCCGAATTGCGCGAGGTGCGGCATGACCACGCCTGCATTGGAACTGCGTAATGTACGCAAACAATTCGGTAGCACAGAAATTATTCGCGGCGTGAATCTAAACGTGAGCAAAGGGGAGCGGTTAGCCATTATCGGCCCCAACGGCGCCGGAAAATCGACGCTCTTTAATTTGATTTCTGGCCGTTTTGGTGTCACTAGCGGCGAAATTTTATTACATGGTCAGTCTGTAGAGCGACTGCCACCCTATAAAATTAATCGTCTTGGTTTGTCGCGCAGTTTTCAGATCACCAATATATTTCATCGCTTATCGGTGTTTGAAAACCTGCGCTGCGCTGTGTTGTGGTCACTGGGTTACCGCTATTCTTTTTGGCATAAATTAAATGCATTAAAAGATGCGCGTTTACAAGCAGAGCAGGTCATGGAATCCATAGGCCTGGCTTGGCGCCGTGATACGCCAGCGGGCCTGTTGACGTATGCAGAGCAGCGCGCATTGGAAATCGGCATTACGGTCGCTGGCGGTGCCAATGTGATTTTGTTAGATGAACCTACAGCCGGTATGAGTCGTTCAGAGTCCGATGCTGCAGTCAATTTAATTACCAAAGTAACGAAAGATAAAACCCTACTCATGGTCGAGCATGACATGAGCGTTGTGTTTGGATTGGCCGATAGAATTGCTGTCGTTGTTTATGGCGAAGTGATTGCCTGCGATACGCCAGCTGCGATCCGTGAAAATGCCAAAGTTCAAGAAGCCTATTTGGGTAGCCATGCGCCTGATCAGGAGGTGCTATGAGCGATTTACTCGAGGTGAGTGATTTGCACGCGTTTTACGGCAAAGTCATGTGCTGCATGGTGTTAATTTGCGTGTGGGTCGTGGTGAGATTGTTAGTCTATTGGGGCGCAATGGCGTAGGGCGCTCAACCACGGTTAAGGCTGTCATGGGCCAGCTTGATGCCACTGGATCCATACTATTTAATAACGAACAAATACTGGGCTTGCCACCTTTTCGAATTGCCCATCGCGGACTAGGCTATGTGCCAGAAAGCCGCGATATTTTTCCTACACTGACAGTAGAACAAAATCTGGTGCTGGGAGAAAAAAAAGGTAAAGCATCGCGCTGGTCTGCAGAGGACATGTATCAGATGTTCCCGCGACTGAAGGAGCGCCAGCACACGCCGGCGGGC
>CAYUDI010000290.1:0-702 GCA_964443585.1 uncultured Bifidobacterium sp. | reverse complement strand
TTGATGAACCTACCGAGGGTTTAGCGCCTAAAATTGTGGATTTGGTCGCTGATTATCTGGTGGCGCTTAAAACACGCGGTGTGTCTGTTTTGTTAGTGGAACAAAAGCTCGATATCGCCATGAAAATTTCAGAGCGTGTGTATGTTATGGGGCGAGGTACTATCGTCTTTGAAGGCACCCCTGCAGACCTGCGTGAAAATGCTATCGTACGTAAAGAATGGCTGGAAGTCTGAAAATTAGCAGGCTAAAAATTTGATAATAATTTTAAAAGAGTGAGGGAGAGATTCATGACTGTTCAAATTCGCAGAATGGTGACAACTGCAGGTATGTTGCTGGCGCTAGCGTCGTCATCGGTACTCGCAGAGAACATAAAAATTGCATTTATTGACCCTCTGTCAGGTCCGTTTGCCCCGGTGGGTCAAAATTTACTCCACAGTTTTCAGCTCGTTACGGAAGTAGCCAACAAAGAAAAATGGGCACCTGGCCATACATTTGAAGTAACGGGCTTTGATAACAAAGCCAGTCCACAAGAATCGCTGACGGTTTTAAAAGCCGTCATTGATCAAGGCTTTCGTTATATCGTTCAGGGCAATGGTTCTGGAGCAGCAGGTGCGTTGATCGATGCGATTAACAAGCACAACGAACGTAATCCTGGAAAAGAAATTGTATTCCTAAATTATGCTGCGGTTGATCCTGATCTCA
>CAYUDI010000289.1:0-2094 GCA_964443585.1 uncultured Bifidobacterium sp. | reverse complement strand
GGAAACCTTACTCGTTGCGCGTTCGCTCGCTGCTAAGGTATTGCCTGAATTAGCTAAACTGTTTGCAGAGAAGCAGGTTGAACTACGCTGCGATCCAGAAAGTTTAAACATTCTTTCCGGCTATGCACATCTGAAAGCAGCCACCGAAGAAGATTGGCGTACCGAATACCTAGATGCCATTCTGGCCGTTAAGGTAGTTGCCAATGTCGATGAAGCAATTGATCACATCAATACCTATTCATCACAACATACCGATTCCATCATCACTGAAGATTACACGCATGCTATGCGCTTTTTGCGTGAAGTTGATTCCGCCTCTGTCATGGTGAATGCCTCCACCCGCTTTGCTGATGGCTTTGAATATGGACTCGGTGCGGAGATTGGTATCTCTAACGACAAATTACATGCGCGCGGCCCAGTAGGATTAGACGGCCTGACCTCACTCAAATATGTCGTGCTAGGTCATGGCGAAGTGAGGGTATAAGCATGCTGTGGATTAAAGCTCTGCATATCGTGTTTGTCGCATCATGGTTTGCGGGTTTGTTTTATCTGCCTAGAATTTTCGTTAACCTGGCGATGGAAACGAACCCTGTAGTTAACGAACGACTGTTGCTCATGGCGCGCAAGCTGTATCGCTTTATGACATTGTTAATGATTCCTGCGTTGGTGCTTGGCCTGTGGTTGTGGCTGCAATACGGCATAGGCGAGCAAAGTATCTGGATGTATCTAAAATTAGTCTTAGTCATACTGCTGGTGGGTTATCACCACATCTGTAAAAGCTTGCTGAAAAAATTCGAGCATGGCGTAAATACGCGCTCGCATATTTGGTATCGCTGGTTTAATGAAATCCCTGTGCTGGGCATGATTGCTGTTGTAATACTCGTCGTAGTAAAGCCATTCCAATAAAAACCATTCCAATAATTTAATCAATCTACTAATTACGAGACAACAATGACAAAAAAAATTGATTACTACATGGCACCGCATTCACCTTGGTCATATCTAGGTCATCCGCGACTCGTCGCCATGGCGAAAAAATATAACGCGACCATACAACTAAAACCTGCTGATTTAGTCAAAGTGTTTAGTGTTTCAGGTGGCGTGCCAGTTTCGCAGCGCCCGCCGCAACGTCAGGCTTATCGCTTAGCCGAGTTACAGCGCTGGAGTAAATTTCTGAATATACCCATGACGCTGCATCCTAAATTTTTTCCTGTTTCAGGCGAACCCGGTGCCAAACTCATCATCGCTGCGCTGCAAGCGCATGGCACGGACAAAGCTCTTGAACTTGCTTACGCCTTAGGTCATGCAGTTTGGGAAGATGAGAAAAATATCACTGATGAGCCTACCTTGATTGCCATCGCCGACCATCTCGGTTTACACGGTGCTGAACTACTCAAACAATCCACCGGTGAAGCTGTTGCAGCCGAGTTTGCAAAAAATACGGAAGAAGCCATTGCTACCAATGTATTTGGTGCCCCTTGGTACAGTGTGGATGGTGAAGGTTATTGGGGACAAGACCGCTTAGAATTTGTAGAACGTGCCTTGATGAGCTAATAACGCTATCAGAGCTCACTGAGCATCCCGACCATCAACGGGATGCCAACTTTAATAAACACCTGCGATCGACACGTATGGACTGTTGATCATTCACGGATAAAAGGCATCCATGGCTAGCGTTATTTCATATTTTTGCCCCTGCCCCCGCGGTTTGGAAGTAGCACTCGCTGAAGAAATCAGCGAAATCGCCAAACAAAGCGGCACACTCAAAGTGCACAACCAAGTACCCGGTGGCGTGCACTGCTCGGGCCAGTGGTCTGATGCTTTGCGACTAAATCTGCATTCGCGCATAGCTTCACGCGTGTTAATGCGTATCGCTCATCGCAGTTATGCCAACGAAAATCACATCTACGATCTGGTCCTGGAATCCAAATGGGAAGAGTGGTTTCATGTCGGCCACACGATGCGTGTTGATGTTACCGCCATCAAATCACCTGTTAAAAGTCTGGAATTCATTACCCTTAAAATTAAAGATGCGATTTGCGATCGTTTTCGTGATCTTGAAGGCGAGCGTCCATCGATAGACACTCGCACTCC
>CAYUDI010000288.1:420-2125 GCA_964443585.1 uncultured Bifidobacterium sp. | reverse complement strand
CGTTGGTTTGGGATTGACCGGATTTTCGATATTCCAACTGCGCAGCGAATTATTGCTACTGCTGCGTGGGCAACGTGGTGAGCTCATGCTCATGACCGTTGGCATGCTCATCCTGTTTACCGCCATCGCCTGGATATCGTCTTTATACGCAACGCGTTACGACATGACGGCTTCGCGTGAACATTCGTTAGCGCCGCAGACGATACACATGCTCAAAGCAGTCGATAAACCGGGACACATCACCTTCTTCCATGATCGTGGCATGCGTGAAACCGTCGAGCTGTATCAACAGATCGCCTCGCAAAACGACAAAATAACGGTCGAATTTTTCGATCCTATGCTCAATCCTTCGCAGGCCAAATTACGTGGTGTGGAATTCCCGGGTACGGCTCTGATGGAGAGCGAAGGCAGAAAAATCAATGTTAACGGCCCAACAGAAACCGATATCGCTAATGGTATTTTGCGTGTCACACAAGGCAAACAACAAATGGCCTGCTTTACCGATGGCCATGGTGAACCAGATCCGTTCAGCTTAGAGTCGCATGACCACACCGAGGGTGAAGCAGGACATGCGCACGGTTTAGAGACAAAAACCGTCGCCCATGAAAACCACGGCATGGCCAAGGCGCGCAATGCCTTGGAGGCGATGAATTATCTGGTTGAAAAAATCGCGCTGATGAAATCAGCCAATGATTTGTCCCGCTGCTCAGTGTTGATCGTTACCGGACCACAACTGCCATTCCTACCTGTCGAAATCAAGATGATAGAAAAATTTCTTGATGACGGAGGTAATGCATTATTCCTGATTGATCCATTTTCTAAAACGGGTCTCGAACCTATCTTACGCAAATACAGCATAGTGCTTGACGATGGCATGGTGATTGATGAGGCCAGCCATTTCTGGGCGGATGTCTCCGCACCGGCAGTGACTGACTACAACCGTCATGACATGACAACGCGTTTGCCTTTGACCTTCTTCCCAGGTGTGCGAGCCATTTTCCCCGCACCTGTCAAAGTCGCTGGCACAGCAGTTCGGCCAGTGATTAATTCATCAACCAAAAGCTTCACGACGCCTGATAAATCACGCGCGGATTTCGTCAACGGCAAAAGCCGTAACGGCCCATTAACAATGATGGTCAGTGCAGGCTTTAATCCCAAAACAGAAGAATCCGCATCGCTCGTAATGAAGCAGTTGCGCGGAGAAAGTGTTACCGACGCTAACGAACCGAAACCCGACCCAAATCGCAAAGCTTCGCGTATCGTTGTTGGTGGGGATTCTGATTTTGCAACCAACTCCTACTATCACATACTGGGTAATGGAGCGCTATTTTTGAATGCGGTTAACTTCCTTGCTGCACGCGAAAACCTGATCGGTGTCGAGCCTCGCACCTTTGATCTACCCTACGTCAACATGACCAATACGCAGATGAAGGGAACCTTCATCATGTCATTGATTTTGGTGCCCTTGCTCATGGCAGCCTTGGGTGTAGCTGTATGGTGGAGGCGTCGATGAGTCAACGTCGTAATAAACTCGCAATCATTTGGATCGCTGTGGTCGTCTTGGCGTCGATTATCTTTTTCAAAGAACGCGAACTCTCACTAGATGTCGAAGATCCTAGTGGGCAGGAACCCAACTGGCTAGTGACCGTTCCGTACGAAGAAATTGGTGCACTTGAAATTCTTCGCAAAGGTCAACTACACCGGT
>CAYUDI010000288.1:0-410 GCA_964443585.1 uncultured Bifidobacterium sp. | reverse complement strand
TTGGTAGGATCTATGGCAACGGCTTGGGCGTCCAAGACGAATACGGAGTCAGCCGACCTGACATATTGATCATGGTATATCGCCCCAAGAAGAGCGAGCCTGCAGCGCGCTTTTCAGTGGGTACCGTCAGCCCCAACGGCTACAGCCGTTATGTTTTGCCTGTGGGTGCTACCGAAGCCGTTACCATCCCTGAATATCAAATCACCAACCTGATGGCCATGATTGACGCTGTTAGTAAAAATCCTCTACCAACAGCTCAGGCACCCTCTAAAAAATGATGAGACTGTGCAGCCTGCTCGCCGGGCTGGCGCTGCTGGCCTCATCCGCTGTCTTTGCCCACTCGGGCGATGCAACGGGATTTGCTGCTATAGCCATCGATGGCTCTAGCGTCATTTATCGCTTAACACCCA
>CAYUDI010000287.1:1730-2154 GCA_964443585.1 uncultured Bifidobacterium sp. | reverse complement strand
TAAATTCTGTCAGCAATCGTTCTTGGGCTAGCTTTATACAAGCAGGTTTGTCAGCTTTGATTGTTTGATTTTCAGCCCATTCCATCATGGCAATCGCCGTGGAGAGGCGGCTTAATGGCGACAAGGGAGTAAGCAATACAGATTCGTAGCCACCACCGCTCTTTATATGCTCATCAAATCGCTTCATTAGATCAAGACGAGCGTTAAGATTTGATTTGCATGTACGCTTTAAATCACCTACTAAGCCAGGGAAACGCCTAAGAGGATGCTCTTCATCAAAGCGTAAATAATTCCAACGATCGGTACTAGCAAAATTCCGTTGAGCCTTACCCGATGGAATAAAGCTGGCGATTTTGTTCATGACATCTAATGGAAATGCTGAATTGAAAGGATCTGGTTTGCCGATCTTGATATGTATTTCTTT
>CAYUDI010000287.1:0-1720 GCA_964443585.1 uncultured Bifidobacterium sp. | reverse complement strand
CAATTTCGGATGTTGAGGCGAGAGTTAGGAATAAGCGGGCTTCCATTTCCTCTGCGGTTAGCGGTTTTATTTTCCCGCCTTTTTCTTTCATTTTTGGGTTGTACCAATGCCCTTCATCTGGGGCGCGATCCTCAACTTCTTCGTTCGCTGGTGGTGGGTTATTCCCTGAGCGATTGCTTGCTGCAGGGTCTGGTGTTGTACGCTTCATTACAGATTCTCCTTTTAAAGAGAATGGTCTGTAACTGAATTTTTAGCAAAGTTCCTTGATAAGATGGGATATGTAAATTTTACATACTGCGTCGATATTGCCCGCCCACTTCAAACAGAGCATCCGTAATTTGGCCTAATGAGCAAACACGTACTGCGCTCATTAAGTGAGCAAAAACATTATCATCGTGGACGGCTGCTTGTTGGAGTTGGCGTAGAGCTGCATCAGCTTCCTTCTTGTGGCGCAGATGAAAATCTTCTAGCCTTTTTAATTGCGATTGTTTTTCATCATCGGTAGATCGGGCTAACTCAAGTTGCTGCTGCACTGTGTCACCTTTGGGATTGCGGAAGGTGTTGACACCTATGATGGGTAAGCTGCCGTCATGTTTTTTGTGCTCATACAACATGGATTCTTCTTGTATCTTTCCGCGCTGATAGCCGGTTTCCATGGCGCCCAAAACACCTCCGCGTTCGGCAATGCGCTCAAACTCTTGTAGCACGGCTTCTTCTACCAAGTCTGTTAGCTCTTCAATGATGAACGAGCCTTGGCTTGAGTTTTCATTTTTCGCCAGACCCCACTCACGATTGATGATTAGCTGTATTGCCAAGGCGCGGCGTACAGATTCGTCCGTAGGTGTGGTGATTGCTTCGTCATAGGCATTGGTATGCAGAGAATTGCAATTGTCGTAAATGGCAATTAACGCTTGCAGTGTGGTGCGTATGTCATTGAAATCCACTTCTTGCGCATGCAGTGAACGACCTGATGTTTGTATGTGGTATTTGAGTTTTTGCGAACGATCATTGGCGCCGTATTTTTCACGCATAGCGACTGCCCATAATCGGCGCGCAACACGACCAAGCACGGTGTACTCGGGATCCATGCCATTAGAAAAGAAGAACGACAAATTCGGTGCGAAATCATCAATGCTCATGCCGCGGGCTAAGTAGGCTTCAACAAAAGTAAACCCGTTAGATAAAGTAAACGCAAGTTGCGATATGGGGTTAGCACCCGCTTCGGCGATGTGATAACCAGAAATCGATACAGAGTAGAAGTTTTTAACTAAATGATCGACGAAATATTGTTGTATGTCGCCCATCACTTTTAATGAAAATTCCGTAGAAAAGATACAGGTATTTTGGCCTTGATCTTCTTTCAGAATATCGGCTTGCACCGTACCGCGTACATTTTGTAAAACCCATGTGCGAATTTGAGCGGCTTCTTCAGAATTGGGTTCGCGACCTTTTTCTGTTTTAAATTTTTCGAGTTGTTGATCTATCGCCGTGTTCATGAACATGGCAAGTATGGTCGGTGCTGGACCATTGATAGTCATGGAAACCGACGTGGTGGGATCGCACAGATCAAACCCATCGTACAGAACTTTCATGTCTTCTAGCGTGGCGATTGATACCCCTGAGTTACCCACCTTGCCGTAAATGTCGGGACGTATCGCAGGATCGGCACCATACAACGTAACAGAGTCAAATGCGGTTGAAAGACGCTTGGAGGGCATGC
>CAYUDI010000286.1:0-2160 GCA_964443585.1 uncultured Bifidobacterium sp. | reverse complement strand
ATGCAATCAAGAAGGCCGGTATCGAACCGGCCTTTTTCTTTTTACATCACATGGCATCCATCTTCGTCCGGAGCAGCAGATTTATGTAGGCGCAGCTCCACACCGTGCAATGCTTTTAAATAGGCTGTCTTCTCTTCTTCTGTTGCAGCCTTGATTAAGGGATCGATCAGGGGCAACAAATTAAGCGCAACTTTAGGGATAAACTGTTTTATGCATTCAGTCAGATCGAGCACAAGAGTCGCTCGGTAAATCTGCGGGATTTCTTCAAAGTCCTCGCTCAGCTTCAGGGCAATGACTTTAAATTGCTTTGAGCAATCGCTACTATTTTCGTGCAGGCGAATTGCTTCTATACATGCCCCCAGCCATGCAACTGATTTTGGTGGGGAAGCAGTTTGGGCTGTATCCACTCCAGTCTTTCCAAGAGGCTGACTTCCTTGCAGATAATGAGCAAGGAACTTGAACGACTGGCAGGGATTGGCTTTGATGAAAACCGACCCTTCGGGGAAAAATTTGCAAAACCATTGCGCACGAATGTGTTGCACGAGTTGTAGCAATTCATCGGGTACAGGGTCTGTCGTTTGACACGCTGAGAAGTAGATCTGCCTGAAAGCCCGGCTTTGCTGATCTTCACTGAGGTTTGCATGTCCTGCAAAATCTAGCAGGCTTTTCCAAACCTGTAATTTTTCATTCAAAGAAAACTTTACGTGCGCCGAGCCTAGCCACTTACAAAAACTCGTGAGCATGGAAAACGCCTGATCAGCCCTGCCATCCGATAATGCTTTACTTATATCAGTTGTCCCGATCGCAACAACACGCTGTGAAAGACTCATGTTGAGCGAATGATTCACACCAGACAAATGTGCTACGTCTTCCGCATTTAGAAAATGGCAAATCATTTCAAGTATTTCAAGCGGAATGGTATCTAGCTCGGTGCTGTATGGGTACTCATTACGCTGAGCAGGTTGAACTTTGTACATGACTGACTCCTTTCAAAGCCTAGTCAGTAACCGTACCATCGATTTAGTTCAACTTAAAAAAAGGCCATGCAATCGCATGGCCTTAGTTTTTACTGCAATGAGAAAGTTAATCTCTCTTGGAGAGTCTGCGCTGGCGCACCGCCTGTGCAAGACCGTCTAGTACGCCAATACTGCTTTCCCAATCGATACAACCATCCGTAATGGATTGACCGTAGGTGAGCTCTTTACCAGCGACCAGATCCTGACGGCCGCCGACTAAATGCGACTCGATCATCACACCAATAATGCGGTCATCACCAGCGGCGACTTGGCTTGCAATGTCAGCACATACAGGCACTTGATTTTCTGGTTTTTTAGAGCTGTTCGCGTGCGAAGCATCAATCATCAGATGGGAAGCTAAACCAGACGCTGAGATATCTTTACACGCGGCATCAACACTGGCGGCATCATAATTTGGTGCCTTGCCACCACGCAAGATAATGTGGCAATCTTCATTACCATTGGTCGACACAATCGCTGAATGGCCTGCTTTGGTTACGGATAAAAAGTGGTGCGGCTGCGATGCGGCTTTAATAGCATCCACGGCGATTTTGATATTGCCATCGGTGCCATTTTTAAAACCTACCGGGCATGACAATCCAGAGGCTAATTCGCGGTGGACTTGCGATTCAGTGGTTCGAGCACCAATGGCACCCCAACTGATGAGATCCGCTATGTATTGCGGGCTGATCACGTCGAGAAATTCACTCCCCGCTGGTAATCCTAATTCATTGATGTTCATGAGCAGTTCACGTGCAATACGCAAACCCTCATTAATCTGGAAACTACCATCGAGGTGAGGATCGTTTATCAATCCTTTCCAGCCCACTGTTGTGCGTGGCTTTTCAAAGTACACGCGCATAACGATTTCTAAATCGCCTTTCAACCGCTCTCTTTCAGCGACCAAACGATGAGCGTACTCCATCGCTGCTTTGGTGTCATGGATAGAACAGGGGCCAATGACCACCAACATACGATCATCTTGACCGTGCAATATGCGATGTAGGGCCGTACGCGCATTTGCCGTTACCGTGGCAATTTTTTCTGAACAGGGAAATTCCCGGATCAGATGCGACGGCGGCGTCAGTTCCTTCAATTCTCTAATCCTCAAGTCGTCAGTACGTGGCATGGTCTCTCCAGGAAT
>CAYUDI010000285.1:0-2169 GCA_964443585.1 uncultured Bifidobacterium sp. | reverse complement strand
CGCTTTTAACAGAATAATAAATTTAGCACTGCTTTGACCTGATCAATCTATTAAGTATCCACGATGACCCTACCCGACCTTAATAAAAGTAATTTACTAAACCAGCCGCTGCAACTGCCCAGAGGTACCTTACTGCGGAATCGACTTGCCAAATCGGCGATGAGCGAGGCACTAGGGACTTACGATAACCACCCTACTGCGCAACTTGTGACGCTCTACCAGCGCTGGGCGAAATCGGGCATAGGGCTACTTTTTAGTGGCAATGTCATGATTGATCGTCGGGCCCTTGGAGAGCCGGGTAATGTGGCAATTGAAGATGAGTCAGACTTACCCATGCTTAAGCAGTGGGCCGCGGCGGCAACCAATCAGGGCGCAGCGCTGTGGGTTCAGCTCAACCACCCTGGCAAGCAATCGCCTAAGGGCTTAAACATTAGTAATCTTTCTCCGTCAGCCATTCCATTTCGTGAAGACATGGCCGCCTTTTTTGAAACACCACGCGCTGCCACCAGCGCAGAAATTGAAGAGATTATTCAACGCTTTGGAACGAGTGCTGCCATCGTCAAAAAAGCTGGTTTTAGTGGTGTGCAAATTCATGGTGCTCACGGCTACTTGGTCAGTCAGTTTTTATCCCCTCACCACAACCAGCGCACAGACGAATGGGGTGGCAGCCCTGAGAAACGTCGCAAATTTGTTTTAGCGGTGTATGCAGAAATTCGCCGACAGGTCGGGCCCGACTTCCCCGTTGGTATCAAGCTCAACTCAGCAGACTTTCAAAAAGGCGGCTTCACAGAAGAAGAATCGATGGCAACCATACAAGCGCTTGCGGATGCCGGCATCGATCTGCTGGAAATATCTGGGGGCACCTACGAATCACCCGTCATGAGTGGCGTTTTCAATCAGCCACAAAAAACATCCACCACAACACGAGAAGCTTATTTCCTGGAATTTGCGCAGAAAGTGCGATCAGCAGTAAACGTCCCTTTAATGGTCACCGGTGGCTTTCGCAGCTTGGCTGGTATGAATGCCGCTCTGGAATCAGGCGCACTCGATGTTGTCGGTATTGCTCGTCTGATGGCAATTGATCCGGATGCACCAGCAGCACTACTCAGTGGCCGTGATAGTCATCTACGTGTACTGCCGATTTCCACGGGTATAAAGGCAGTGGACCGTATGGGATTAATGGAAGTACTTTGGTACACACGGCAGTTGAAGCGAATCGCACAAGGACATAATCCAAAACCAAAGGAAAGCGGTCTTTGGGCATTTCTCAGCTCGGTGGTCAAAAGTGGATGGGGTACTTACCGCACTAAACAACTGCGTGCATGAGGCGAATAACATTGCCCTCTTTTTTAAACACCCGCAGTATCCTTTTGTTCAGTTTTATGTGATTTTCTTTTATATCCAATGGAAATCATATAAATCGGAAGTACCCATCCAAGCAGCATTGCAATTGGAAAAATCCACAATACTTCTGGACCATCATTTGTTGCCTGTCGTACGAATGCGGTTACATAACCATCGACACCTCGGTTTTCTGAGGTACCACATCCACTAAAAAGAAGATGTGCAAAGAGCTGAATTGCAGAGGCACTCGCAGAAAGAACCCAATAACGCTTATCTTGCTTATGGAAGATTCCTAACGCAATAACGGCTATAAGAAAAATCATTATTCATTTTCCCATATCAAAAACTGCATGATGAGTTTGTAAGGCCCTCTCTGGCGTTACGGTTCGGGTTAGCGAACTCGTCATACTGAGCCATTCTTGCTTCACCTCGGACGTAGGTCTGAGCCAAGTATGCCGTTCGCCTCGAATCGAGCATTCTCTGCGGTGATCCAGTCTACAAACTCGGCTTCGAAATTCTTATTGTTTGCGACATGGTTGAGCTTGGCATGATTGGTTTGCCATGCGTAGTAGCTCGCGGCACAAGCACAGAGGCTAATTTCTACCGCAAGCAATTTTCCAATATTTCTCTCCAAGTGGAGAAGAAGAAATCGGCTCCCATTCAAGTTCGCTATTTTTGACTATATAAGCAAAAACAATAGTGCCGTTGCTCATAGGACCGGAGAAATACGTAGCCGATATTTGCGCCATAGTTTCATACTTGCAATCGTAACCGTCTAGTTTTTTCACCGATTCGTAAATAGCACCAGACTTAAGATTTTTTGCT
>CAYUDI010000284.1:333-2197 GCA_964443585.1 uncultured Bifidobacterium sp. | reverse complement strand
TGATAACGCCAGTGCGACCACTGATGTGAGTGCGTATGAGATCGGTCATATGAGAGGTGTGGCTGGGACAAAACAAACGGTATCCCGTGCCTGAGTTAATCGCTAAAGGTGGAAGTTTATCGTCATTTATGGCAAGGATATAAAAAAGCAAAAATGAGTACGGTTATAGCCAGGATTGCTCATTGTTGATTTCCTCAATGAGAAGGCTAGAATTTTATGAACGTGCGAGGTATAAAAACAAGAAAGGGCGCTTAAGCGCCCTTTGTTTTCTTTGCCCCTTGGTCAGGCAATTTCTGCGGTTGGTCCTTCGTACCGTCGAATTCCTTCGTGTTGGTGGTCCTTAATTCGGCCTTTATGTTTGAGCACCTGCCTGTCTAATCGCGGCATACATATCTTGTGCTTCACTCTCTACGTGAAAATCTTTTCCGCGTGCATGTAAATTTATTTCTACGCGCTGACGTTTTTCCTTTTCAGTCAGTGCATCGACAGAGAGAGTGACGGAGATATCAATCACATTGTCGAAATGTCGTTTGATTCGTTCCAGTTTGTTTTGTACATACTCCCTGAGAGAAGGAGTTAGTTCCAAATGATGCCCACTGATTTTCAGATTCATACACAACACTCCTTCGCTATGCGTCGCTGGAGGATCCGGCTCGACCGCCGACGGCATGTCGGCTGGAACGCAGCAACGGTGAAAAAACTGGAAAAACTATATGGACTTACGCAGATTGACGGGTGGTATTTTTAGAGCCTCGCGGTACTTAGCAACGGTACGCCGCGCGACCACCATGCCCTGCTCACTCAGCATGTCCGTGATTTTGCTGTCGGAAAATGGACTTTTAGGGTCTTCGGCCCCTATCAATTGTTTGATCAAGGCGCGTATTGCAGTAGATGATGCTTCACCGCCCGTTTCTGTGGCTACGTGACTGCCAAAGAAAAATTTCAGCTCAAACATTCCATGCGGTGTAAGCATATATTTCTGCGTCGTTACGCGGGAAATAGTACTCTCATGCAGACCCAGTGTATCAGCAATTTCGCGTAGTACAAGGGGCTTCATGGCAACTTCGCCATGGGAGAAAAAATTTCGTTGACGATCTACTATCGCTTGAGAAACACGCAAAATAGTATCGAAACGTTGCCGCATGTTTTTGATCAGCCATTTTGCCTCCTGTAACTGCGATGTTAGCGAGCCTTCACCTTTGTTTTGCTTGAGAATACTGGCGTACATAGCATTAACGCGCAATTTAGGCATGACCTCGCGGTTGAGGCTGACCTGCCATTCATTTTTTACACGTTTGACAATGACATCCGGAACCACGTAATCCGAAGCATCTCCAGCGTAGGCAGCACCAGGGTGTGGATTGCAGCTACGGATGACTACTTGTGCTTCTCGCAAATCTTCATCGTCACAATCCAAAAGCTTCTTTAGCTTGTTGAACTCGCGTTGTGCGAATAGTTCCAGATGATTTTCTACCAGAGTGAGCGCCATACGTCGGGTCACAAAAGCGACTTTTTCCATGCGACGAATTTGGATTGCGAGACATTCTGACGCGTTGCGAGCACCTATGCCTGCTGGGTCAAAGCTTTGCAAAAGCTTGAGCGCCACCGTCATTTCGTCGAAGTCTATTTCTAATTCTTCAGGCAGGCGGCCATAAATATCTTCCAGAGATTCTTCAAGATAGCCATTGTCATCGAGCGCTTCTATGAGCAGCTCGACTAAAGCACGATCACGCCTGTTGTTAACAGTGACTGAGAGTTGTTCGAGCAGATGCTCACGCAGAGTGCATTCATGAGCCTCTAACTGAGGACGGCCATCATCATCTTCGGGTGCTTTGGACGAACGTGAAACATCATCAAAACTCCA
>CAYUDI010000284.1:0-323 GCA_964443585.1 uncultured Bifidobacterium sp. | reverse complement strand
CTGGAGCACTCTCAGCACCCGCTTCAGCCGGAGTGCTGCCTTCGGCCGAGCCATCAGCATCAGCGGGTGCAGAAAGAGGTGCCTGACTGATAGCACCATCGCTAAGTAAACGCACGGAATGATCTAGGGGATCATCTAATCGTTCTAGCAAGGGATTGTCAGTCAGCATTTGCTCTAATTCTTGATGCAGCTCTAGCGTCGATAATTGCAACAAGCGTATCGATTGCTGCAGCTGAGGAGTCAGCGCCAGGTGTTGTGATACGCGTAGTTGTAGTGTCTGTTTCATTGTTCTGGATTACATCCTGAAGTGCTCGCCCAGATAA
>CAYUDI010000283.1:0-2198 GCA_964443585.1 uncultured Bifidobacterium sp. | reverse complement strand
TCCTAATGATGCAGCAAATGCTAAAGATGTGAAGCCATCAAGAGTACTTTTTAGTTAGCATGTGGTCATAATGGCTTTACAAGGATTTCTTGCTTCACAGTTAACGTCAAGTTTTTCAGGTGTTAGCAAACAAAACATTATCAGGTGTCAGCAAGGAGATAATAATGCGCAGATCGTATATAGACGAAGTTGATCAACCCGATCAACTTTTATATTGGGCGCTCATGTTTGCGTTGTATCCTTTTTTTAGTGATTCGTCGTATTACGCATTGAACCGCATACTTTCCAAAGAAGGTGCGGTGCGTGGATCGCCCGGGTGGGAAATCGACTATATGAAAGATGACTACGGTGATGATGTTTACCATGTGTGGGCCGACCCCACCTCGAGTGGTATTGAACAAGCCGAAGGACGATACAGCGTGGAGCAAGTACGCGATGCAGTTCGCGAATCCCTCCTATTCATGGGCCGCGATTTCCCCGAAAAAACTGGCGACATCAGTAGAGTGATCATTGATTACAAGCTCAGATAACAATGAACCTCTAGGCTATACAATCCAAGGAACCCATCGGCATATGTCTTCACGTTACATCTCATGACTACCTACTGGTTACTAACCAATGCACTGGCGGCAGTGCTGTTACCGCCGATGCTGTTTGTTATTTTGGGATTAAGTGGTTGGCTACTGGCTTACCGCTATCGTTACCTTGGTCGTGCCGTAATGATTATGGCGGTCGCTTTATTATTAATGCTCTCCACCGCTGTAGGTTCTGCCTGGATAATCCGGCCACTAGAGCAGCAATCATTACCGCTTTCATCCACTATCCATCACAAAGCACAGGCAATTGTTGTGTTGGGCGGCGGGCGTGCGCACCAGGCATCAGACCAGGCCAGCTACGATCAGATTGGCCCTATCACGCTCATGCGCCTGCGCATGGCGGCACACTTGCAGCGGCAAACCCATTTGCCTGTGTTGGTATCCGGTGGTGCGCCTGACGGCGCGGGCGACAGTGAAGCCAGCTTAATGGCGCGCAGCGCCAAGGATGATTTTGGTATTCGCGTGCGTTGGGTAGAAGATCAGGCGACCGACACATATCAAAGTGCCCGCTTGTCAGCAGACGTATTACAAAAAGAAACTATCCAGCACATCATTTTAGTTACCGATGCTATCCACATGCCGCGGGCACGATCAGCCTTTGAACATGCGGGTTTAAACGTTGAGCCAGCGCCCAGTATATTTATTGCAGGTAATGGCTACCATTTGTCGCGCTTCATACCTAACGCACAATCGCTTAAACACAGTCATTACGCAATACATGAATGGCTGGGATTGTTAGTGTATGGCCTGCGCTACTATGCTGCGCAATAGCTGATGGGCAGGGTAGCTGACGTAAACGCTGGGGCTTTACCCTACGCGTACAGGCATACGTTATGATCATTATGTCAGTGCCAGTTTTCCATCACCACCTCACAGGAGATCGACCATGCAAGACGCCAATATGCAAGCCGTACGTACCGACCTAAAAAACCTCATGCGCGATGCCCAGGCCCTGTTTGCTGAAGCCACTGCAGCTAGCGGCAGCAAGGCTGATGAATTACGAGCCAAAGCCATGAAAATGCTCGACAACGCCATTGATCATGCGCATCTGCTACAACACATCTCCATAGAAAAAGGTAAAAAGATCGCGCACGATACGGATGCTTACGTGCATGAACATCCATGGCGCGCAATCGGTATGTCAGCGGCATTAGGTGTTTTGATAGGCATGCTGATTGCGCGTCGCTGATCACCGATTTAGACAGTGCCATGACAGACCCATCACCGCCGCCATCCACGCACACTGCATCGTCGTCACAGCAGACGTCCGCGTCTGCTGATCACGGTCTGGGTGCAACAACACGCGAGCTGATTCAACACATCATAGGGCTGATCAGTGCGCGTTTGTCATTAGCTGCACTCGAGCTTTCTGAAGCACGCGATGCAGCACTTTTAGTAATGGCACTTGCGCTGGGAGCGTTTATTGCAGGCAGCTTTGCATTGATAGCGTTTTCAGCCTTGATCGTAGTATTGACATGGGATGCATTAGGTTGGCGCATAGTACTGCTGCTTGCACTCGCCTATGCAGCTATCGCTGCAGTTCTCATATATCAGATACGCCAAATTATTCGTGCGGGTCGTTTGGGTTTACCCGCAACACTC
>CAYUDI010000282.1:0-2229 GCA_964443585.1 uncultured Bifidobacterium sp. | reverse complement strand
GTTAAATCAGGCAAAAATGAAAACTGGCCTTGAGTAATGCGCATGGTGTTTCTCCTAAATTAGTTGTTCAGTGTTAGCGTAATTTGCAAGCAGCACTAATTACGACGCTGTTGGTGTATTCACAAAATCTGGTGTGTCAGTGGATGTGTAGTTGAACGACACATCCTTCCATGTTTCCAGCGCCTTCTCGAGCGGCTTACACCACTTAGCAGCATCTTTCAGAATTTGCGGGCCTTCATTGAGTATGTCTTTGCCCTCATTACGCGCCTTGATGATCACTTCCAGACCCACTCGGTTGGCTATTGCACCTGCCTGAATACCGTCTGGGTGACCAATCGTTCCGCCACCAAACTGCAACACCACATCATCACCTAACAAATCGATCAACTGGTGCATCTGACCTACGTGAATACCACCGGATGCTACTGGCATGACTTTTTTCATGTCGCACCAGTCTTGATCAAAGAACAAACCACGCGATAAATCTTGTTTGTTGTATCCCTCACGGCATACGTTGTAGTAGCCCTGCACGGTCATAGGGTCGCCTTCCAGTTTGCCCACGATCGTGCCAGCATGCACGTGATCCACACCAGCCAAACGCAACCACTTGGCCATCACGCGGAATGACACACCATGACTTTTCTGACGCGTGTACGTACCGTGACCAGCGCGGTGCATGTGCAGGATCATGTCGTTCTTGCGGCACCAGTTCGACATAGACTGTATAGCAGTCCAACCAATAATTAAATCCACCATGATGATGTTGGAACCGAGTGTCTTTGCGAATTCAGCGCGTGCGTACATCTCTTCCATGTCAGCAGCAGTCACGTTGAGGTAGTGACCTTTAATCTCACCTGAATTGGCTTGTGCTTTGTTGACGGCTTCCATACAAAACAAGAAGCGATCACGCCAGTGCATGAATGGCTGGCTGTTGATGTTTTCATCGTCTTTGGTGAAATCCAAACCACCTGTCAAACCTTCATACACTACGCGGCCGTAGTTTTTACCCGAGAGGCCGAGCTTAGGCTTCATGGTAGCGCCGAGTAATGGACGACCAAATTTATCTAAACGCTCACGCTCAACGATGATGCCGGTCGGTGGGCCTTTAAATGTTTTTACATAGGCCACAGGTACACGTATATCTTCTAGACGCGCAGCTTTTAACGGCTTGAATGAAAACACGTTACCAATCAATGAAGCGGTGACGTTAGCAATTGAGCCTTCTTCAAACAAAATAATGTCGTATGCGATGTACGCAAAATACTGTGCTTCTTTATCGGTGCCCACTCCGGTACCTGGTACGGGGTCCACGCGATACGCCTTGGCCTGATAATCCTCGTGTGCGGTCAACATGTCTGTCCACACCACGGTCCATGTCGCTGTGGATGATTCGCCGGCTACGGCAGCAGCGGCTTCTATGGAATCAACCCCTTCCTGCGGAGTGATACGAAACACGCAGATGAAATCGGTATCTTTGGGTGTGTAGTCAGGGCGCCAGTAGCCCATTTGCGCGTACTTTAGAACTCCACCTTTGTAGCGTTCTTTTAGGTCGGTAATACGGCCTTCGACGGGTTTGTTCATGTGCAGTCTCCTGTGGGCTGGATTGCCCGGTGGGTGAATTTAAACACTTGAGGCCAAGTGGTGACTGTAATGTATAGATTTTATAGGTTAAGGTATATTCACTAATGATTTGGTTTTAGTTCAGATTATCTTATCTATTAATTATATGAAAAGTCTTCGGCTCTTAAAAAATCTGAGTATGCGCCAACTACGCGTATTTCAAAGTGCGGCCCGTCATGGGAGTTTTAGTAAAGCGGCAACAGAATTAAATCTGACTGCCCCCGCTATTTCCATGCAAATTAAAGAATTGGAAAGTGATTTGGGCATGACGCTGTTTGCACGCGTCGGCCGGCGGGTGGAATTAACCACCGCAGGTGAATATTTTCTGGTGGATGTAAAAAAAATCGCCGCCACGCTGCGCGATGCGGAAGTCACCCTATCTAAACTAAAGGGCAATAACGGCGGCAGTTTAAAAATAGGATTAGTCAGCACCGCGAAGTATTTTGTACCTCAGCTACTCTCCCGTTTTAAAAAAGAGCACTTTGGTTTGCAAATCAAGCTAGAAGTACGTAATCGAATTCAAATGGTGGAATTATTGCGCGATGGTGAAATCGATATTGCCATTATGGGCCGTACACCCGCCGATTTAGATACCCGCATCGAAGCCTT
>CAYUDI010000281.1:0-2314 GCA_964443585.1 uncultured Bifidobacterium sp. | reverse complement strand
GGGTTCAGCCACGCTGGGGCTGGCGGCTTTTTGAAATAGCGATCCCATGGTTTGCAGGGTGAGCGTAGCAGCGAGTTCACCATGGGTGTGCCCACCCATACCATCTGCTAACAGCAGCAGCAAGGATGAACGCGTAAAACAATACCCCATGCGATCTTGGTTGGTGGCGCGCCCGCCCGCCTGACTTTGCTGATACACAGAAAAACGCATCGTCAATTCACCAATTTGCGTAAGCGTGATAACAGGGTATTCGGTGTGATCTCTTTCTCTACTAGGCGCCGCATGGGCTTTTGCAGAGCAAAAACACTTTGAGGCCGCTGCAAAGGATCGAGCATGAGGCTCCAGCGCATGAGCTTGAGTAGTTCTGGTGAGTAGATGGTTTCGAGTTCACCATAAAATTCATCCATGCGATCATCGCGTGTGCGTTCAGTGGCTGACTGCGGCGGCACACCCACCATGCAGTTAAACATCGTGGCGCCTATGCTATAAATATCTGTCCAGGGACCCAGTTCTTTTTTTGTATAGAGCTCTGGAGCAGCAAAACCTGGGGTGTACATGGGATGCAGGGTCGAGAGGTCCGTTTGCAGGGTTTGCCGGGCCGCGCCAAAATCAAGTAGTAACGGCGTGCCGTCGGTACGTAAATAAATATTGGCTGGTTTGAGATCCAGATGCAGCAGCTTATGGGTATGGACTTCGCGCAGTGCATCCATAACTTGCGCAAATATGCGCCGTATAGCGGATTCAGAAACGAGAGGTTTGTAGCCTTTTTGCCGACGCCGAGCAAGGTGCTCTTGCAAAGACCGACCACGCTCATAACTCATCACGAGATAAACAGTCTCATTCGCCCGGAAAAAATTTAGTACGCGTATGACGTTGGGATGAACAATGGACGCCAGCGCACGACCTTCATCAAAAAAATACTTTAATCCTATGCGATATAGATCACGATGCTCGGGTGCTATCACAGGCAGTAACTCGCCATGCTTGCGATGCACCAGCGCTGCGGGAAGGTATTCTTTGATAGCCACATCCTGACCATCGGCATCGTGTGCGAGATAGACAATACTAAAGCCACCCACAGCAATCTTCTTTACAATGCGGTACCCGCTTATTTCAAGCCCGTCCGGCAGCGCGGCGTTTTGTTGAACAACCATGTTTACATTTGTGCTGTGAATTTCCCGGGACGGGATTGTGTTGATTTATTAATGTTTTGTAAAGACAAAAACACCTGACAGGAATCCTATTTTGAGTATTCGCAGCATGACCGGTTATGCAATCAGCACACGCGAGAGCGATGCCGGCACGATTACCCTAGAGCTTAAGAGTGTCAACTCACGCTTTCTTGATCTTCAGTTTCGCATGAACGATGATCTCCGCACCCTGGAGCCTTTGTTGCGCGAAGCCATCATGGGCAAGGTTCAGCGCGGCAAGGTGGAATGCCGTTTATCGTTTGGTCGCAAGGTGGCGTCTGGTGCCAGCTTGGCTATCAATGAAAGCTTAATGTTGTCTCTGGCCAAGGCCCAGCAGCAGGTCTTGACCCATTTCGATCAAGCCCGCCCGTTTTCTGTCAACGAATTACTGCGTTGGCCGGGTGTGCTCTCCGACAGCGAGTTAGGCGACGATAATTTACTCGCCGATGTGCAAGCCACGATGGCTGCGACCTTGACAGCCTTTGTCGACTCGCGTGAACGTGAGGGCGCATCGCTGGAAACCATGCTGCTCTCGCGAGTGACAGATATAGAACATATCGTTGAGCGTATTTCACCCTTGATTCCCCAGGCGATAGAGCAATTTCGTCAAAAAGCGATTGATCGTATGCAAGAAGCGCTGGGCATTAGCCTAAGCACTGGCAATGCCAATCCAACTATAAGCAAAGACGAAGTACAAGATCGCATACGCCAGGAAGTCACTCTATACGGCATACGCATGGATGTAGCTGAAGAACTCACTCGCCTGTCGGGACATTTGTCCGAAACCCGTGCGATTTTGAACAAAGGCGGTCAGGTAGGTAAACGCCTTGATTTCATGATGCAAGAGCTCAACCGAGAGGCCAACACGCTGGGGTCGAAAGCGGCATTAAAAGAACTCTCAGATGCCTCCATGCAAATGAAACTGCTGATTGAGCAAATGAGAGAGCAAGTGCAAAATCTCGAATAAGCCTGTTTTCTATTTCTGCAGTATTAAAAAATCATCATGACGACTTCAACGCCCTCTTCAGGAAGCTTGTTTGTGATTACCGCGCCTTCAGGTGCTGGCAAATCATCGCTGGTCAACGCTTTGCGCGAGCGCGAGCCCTCGGTCAAACTTTCTATTT
>CAYUDI010000280.1:0-2339 GCA_964443585.1 uncultured Bifidobacterium sp. | reverse complement strand
TGCTGCATTGCCTTTGATAACGCGATCACGCAAATCATCCACATCGGTCGGCATATAAACGGTATAGCCAGCTGCCTTCATGGACGCGAGTACATTGAACAGGGATTCAAATACAGAAAGAAAAGCTGCCGTACCCGTTGCGCCTGCGTTTGGCGGGAAATTAAAAATAACTGCGGCTACTTTTTTCTGTGCGCGCTCAGCGCGGCGCAGATCAATTAATTTTCCTACCCGCGAAGCCAACATATCAGCGCGCTCTATGCACACTTGCATGTCGTGCTCATTTTCGGACGCTGGAAATATGCATCCACGACTGCAACCAGTACATTGATCACCGGCACCTGTACTGCGACCACCAAAAACTATGGGACCGGTAGATCCATCAAGCTCAGGAATGGCGACCATCATGGTCGCTTCTACAGGCATCAAGCCACGCTCATTAGCGCCCCAACGCTCCAGCGTTTGAAATTCTACTGGCATTACGGATAAATAATTCACATCCAGCGTTGCGAGTATTTCTTCCGCCGCTTTTGAGTCGTTATAGGCAGGCCCACCAACCATAGAAAAACCGGTCAGCGAAATAATGGCATCGACAGCCGCACGACCGTCTTTCATAAAGTATTTTTCAACAGCGGGTCGGGTATCTAAACCCGTTGCATACGCCGGTATAACGCGCATGCCGCGCGCCTCTAGCGCAGTAATGACTCCGTTGTAGTGAGCTGCATTACCCGCAACTAAGTACGAACGCATCAGCAGCAAACCCACTGTTCCACGCTTACCCGTTTTAGCGACAGAAGGAAGGTCCGTTGATAACTCAGACATGCCCTTGTTTTGAGCATTGCCCTTCATGTTTTGATGATAGATACCCACTTCTGGATATTCAACCGGCGGCTGTATTTTGTAGATGCCACGCAAACTACGTCGCGGTCCATCAGCGTAGTTATCTAGCAGCATGCCTATCATACTGGTGATGTTTTCTTCTGAACCCGCCAGCCAATATTGAAGTACTAAAAAATAGATACGAAGATCTTGAGCTGTGCCGGGTATAAAGCGCAGTAACTTGGGAAGTTGGCGAACGATTTTCATCTGCCTGGCACCCGCTAGGCCAGGCTTTTTGCCCTCGCCAGGCTTGGTATTTCCACGCAGCCGTTTTAATAAAGCCATAGGGCCACTGACTTTGGCATCCATCGCAAACTTACCCATACGGGTGAGCTTCATGACTTCAGCAGCGGACATGGCGCAAATCATGGCGTCACAGTGATCGCGACGGGCTGTCAATGCAGGGAGAACTGGCAGGAAATGCTCTTCCAGGAACAACATAGAGGCAATCACAATGTCGCCGTGATTAATATCGTCTATGCAGCGCTCAAGGGCAGTAGGACTATTACCCCACTCAGATGCAGCATGCACTGTTAGTCGCAAACCTGGAAAGATGCGTGACAACGCGCTTTGAGCGCGAATAGTCGCGCTCGCCAAATGACTATCCATGGTCACGATAACGACGCGGGCGCTGGGTAGCTCGGTACGCACTTTTCCTGCAGAACTTTGCTTGAACATTAGTCAGGCCTCTTTTGATGGTGAAGACAGGATGCTTTAGCAATCACTCAATGAGTTATTTTTTTGAGTACACCATCTGCTATTGCTGTCATTTCACGCACGCGCCCCAAATGGAATTCGTGTTCAACGCCTAAGCTAAAGGGTTATGACATAAGTGTCAAGATATCTTGACGTCACATAAACAGTACACTAAGATAAGTCAGTCAAATCGGAGAATCTATTGCCTATTTCTTAATTTTTTTCGGCATTCTCCGTCCGGTTGGGGATCTCCTCAGCCTTTCGGCTACTAGATGACAACCGCTCATCTGAACCAGTAACCATCAAGGAAGTAAGACACGAAACCCAGCGGAGGTTACGGCGATCAGAACGAAACCGGTCATGATGATCCGGAGGAGTACCACGTGAATTGGTGCGAAGAGATTTTTTAAACAATCTACATTTCTTCTCACGCAGTTCAGCAGAAGTTACATCCAAGAGAAAGCCGAATCACACAATGCGTGCATTGCACCATCCACTACAAGCAGCTACACATCCGTCAGGAAGAATGGTCTCCTGCGTTTATTTACATCAGAGATCACCCCAAGATCGCTTAGCTCAAGAAACATCGGCTCTAGGCGCTCATCAGGGACTGCCATGAGTGAATTCAAGCCTACGACTAAAGTTATTAATGAGTTTGCCCTCCTATGCCTGAATCCAGAAATAAAACAAGCTGAAGAGTTTGTTCAAAATCTATTGCGCAACGGTGAGAGTACAGAAAGTATTTATCTCAATTTGTTCACGCCCAG
>CAYUDI010000279.1:0-2372 GCA_964443585.1 uncultured Bifidobacterium sp. | reverse complement strand
CCCATGGCGTACACATCAGAAATAGCATTTGTTGCAGCGATACGCCCAAAATCAAACGGATCATCAACGATAGGCATAAAAAAATCGGTAGTAGCGATTAAAGCCTGTTCATCATTGATTTTGTAAACAGCGGCATCATCTGATGTCTCTATACCGACGAGTAATTGCGGTGGTACAGGTAGGCGTGGATTTTGTTTGAGTATGTTGGCCAATACACCGGGAGCGATTTTGCAGCCGCATCCGCCGCCGTGTGAAAAAGAAGTAAGACGTAGGGGTGTATTCATAGCGCGAGGATGTGCAAAGAGATCAAGAGTGAATTATCGCGCATTTAAAATTGCGCCCTACAAATGACACTGGCTCCCTAAGGAGCCAGTGACGTATCAAAACCTAGGTATTAACCGCGGCCTGTGTCGCCTCGTTGGTTGCGATCGCCGCGAAATCCAGCACTGTCCTTGCGGGGTGCTGATGGTTTTGCGAACGTACGCTGACCAGGCTTGGTAGCAGGTTTAGCGCTGCGTGTATCAGTGCGTCCATCGCCTGGACGCCATCCGGCACGACGACTACTCGGTGCAGAAGCGCTGGCTTTTTTCTTAGGTTCAAAACCTTCGATAATGTCTACCGGTATGATTTGCTTAGTAAAGCGCTCTATACGCTTTACATGCACGCCTTCAGCATGATTAACCAGCGAGATGGCTAGTCCCTGACGACCTGCACGGCCGGTACGACCGATACGGTGCACATAATCTTCAGGAAATTTTGGCAAATCATAGTTAAAGACGTGAGTAATAGCTGGCACATCAATACCGCGAGCAGCCACATCGGTTGCAACTAAAACCCGTAATTGACCTTGACGCAGGCTATTGAGTGTGCGGTTACGTGCACCCTGATGCATGTCACCATGCAAAGCAGCTGCGGCAAACCCAGCAATATTTAAACGATCTGCGATGGTGTCTGCATCGCGTTTAGTCGCGGTGAACACCACGGCCTGACCAATGGACGAGTCACGCAAAAGATGGTCAAGCAAACGATTTTTGTGCGACAGATCATCGACAAAGTGCACGCGTTGCTGAATGTTTTCATGACGCGTAGAAGAACCCGCGATCTGTATCATCATCGGATCTTTGGTAATACGACGTGCCATATTGCCCACCATGCCATCCAAGGTCGCTGAGAACAGCATGGTCTGGCGGCTTTCTGGAGTTTTGCTAATGATCAGCTCGATGTCATCGACAAAGCCCATATCAAGCATGCGATCGGCTTCGTCTAAAACCAAAATTTCTAATTGCGAGAAATCGATCTTGCCGGATTCCATGTGATCTATCAGGCGGCCTGGTGTAGCTACCAGAATTTCCGGATTGCGCGACAGCAGTTGCATCTGTTTTGGGTAAGGCATGCCACCAAGAATAGAGACAGCTTTCACACGGCGTATATGTATGCCGTATTTGTCAGTAGCTGTAGTGACTTGCAAAGCCAGTTCACGCGTTGGCGTCAGTACCAGCATTTTTGGCATTGCTGGCGTAAAGCGTGTGCGCTCGCCGCGTGAGCGTGCTGATTGCGCGACTTGATTGGCAGTTTTGGCTGGCGCGGGTGCCGCAGGCGCGCTGGCAAATTTGTGTAGTGCGGGCAGCATGAAGGCTGCAGTTTTACCTGAGCCAGTTTGTGAAGAAACCAACAGATCACGGCCAGCGATTGCTGCCGGTAATGCCTGTTGTTGCACTGCAGTTGCCTCAGTATAGCCGGCATCAGTTACTGCCTTAAGGACCAACGGGTGTAGTCCTAGGGATTCGAAATTCATTGTTCGTCTTTCAGAAGGTCGATAGAACGCAGTCGGTGAATTCACCGACGACGACAGATCGACATAACAAAAGCAACGCCTACCAGCGAAACAAACGAAACGGAAAAAGGTTTCGGCACAAAAGCTTTGCGCCGGGACGGTGCTCAATAAAACGGGCACCAGGAGGCGGGAGGGCTTTCAAGTTGATGCTAAGGGTGTGCATTGCAGCTAAGCGCTAAATGTTGCAGCGCGGGCGGATTGTACAGGAGTTTGGATAAAAAAGGTGGGACATCGCCCCAACCTTTATTCATCCCCGCCCATACCGGCGACCACTTGAGAGAAACCGCCATCGACGTAGGTAATTTCACCCGTGATGCCAGCGGCTAAGTCAGATAGCAGAAAGGCCGCTGCATTGCCCACATCGTCCAGGGTGACGTTGCGACGTAGCGGTGCATTTTCTTTTACGAAGTTCAAAATTTTTCCGAAATCTTTAATGCCCGATGCGGCCAGCGTTTTAATAGGGCCCGCAGAAATGCCATTAACACGTACACCGCGTTTGCCCAGCGACTCAGCAAGGTAACGCACGCTGGCTTCCAGT
>CAYUDI010000278.1:0-2395 GCA_964443585.1 uncultured Bifidobacterium sp. | reverse complement strand
TGGCATTATCCAGATCAGGTTCAAGGGTATATCTCACTCGGCAAACACACCGAGACCCCTAGCGTTAGGCTGTAATGACTACAGCGGTCTTGATTATAGCTCCTGTGGCGCCGGAAGGTGGCTGATCCAGTATTGATAACAACCTAGGTCGACCCAAGACGCCGCAAGATACATAACAAGACTCAGTGGGTGCCATCTGTGAAAAAATTGGTTGCGCCATAAATCTCTGGCAAGTCACGTATTTGTTGGTGATAGCGGTCGCAAATGATACGACCATTCAGACGATATAACTCCAACGGGCTGTCGGCAGCAAAATTTTTTCCAAAAATAATCTTTAGATCAGGATTATTTTCTAACAACCTTGCAAGTTCCGCTTCCACGTCGCTGTCAAAGTACTGATAGCCATCAATCCCAAGAAACTTTAATTGATTACCGTCTCTCAGAACCTGACATAGTCTGAGCACTGAATCATTATCCAAACCGCAATTCGAAAGATGTAACTCTTCAAGTCGGTGGTAGTCTTTTAGCCAAGAAATAAGGCCCTCAGCCATAGTATCGCTAGGCCACCCTGTTAAGTCTAAATACTTCAGCTGTCGTAGTTTTTCAAAGCAATGTAACCATCTATCAGCAGATAAATCGAAGTAACCAGATACGCGAATAACTTTATCCTTCGTAGGCGTTTGTATTTTAGAAAAAGCACTCGCTTTGAGACCAACCAAGGACAGACCAGAAATTTTTAAATGGCAGTCTAACTTTGCCTTGCGTTCTGCTTTTTCTATTTGAAAAAGAAGACTCGATAATTTGAGTCCAGATACTTCTAAAAAAAATTCAGGTAATTCTACCTTTCGCTGAAGACGTTGTTTTGATTCCATCATGAGCGCTCTAAGGCTCTGTTTATGATACTTGTAGTCACCTAACTCAGGAACATCAAGTCTATCAAAGCCTAATCTGAGATGAATAAATTTTGCCCTATCTGCACGCACAACCGCAGCTATGCATTCCGGCCCAAGTTGTACTGGATTTTGGGGTAAAGTTAATCTCATGTCGCATCCAATCTCGCTGATAAACGAATTCAGCGAACGTACATCAAGATAGATTGCCGTGTAAGAAGTGGCGAGTTTTTTCAATTCATTTTCGAATACCTCTGCCCGATTGAAGAAGCTGTTCGATTTTGCTTTTTCCCAGGCTTTTTTTACCAGAGCACGACTCGCTAGCAACGACTGGTGCGGCTCATCATAAGTTGCGTGATAGGTCTCTACGTCAGCCAAAGCGCTCTTGGATATTTGGGCGTAGCTTATGAGATCATCGTTTGCGACAACTGGATGTCGATTTCGGACAACAAAATTGAGTACCTGAAGACGCACTTCAAGCGGAATCGTATTGATAAAACTTTGCTCTAATAATTTTTTATGCTGCTCTGTATTTGGTACAGGCTGAAGCAGTGAAGGCTGAATTACATTGTTCGTAGTCGAGCCAGGTAAGTCAGTATCGCCGGATAAATCACCCTGATTTATTGGCGTATAAACTCTTGGATTAAAAAAAGAAAAAATACTCATGGAATGTTAACCCTCTCTAAGATAAGTCAACATTCTGTAACGACTTAGCTCTAAGAGTTCCCTAGAGCGACATAAATCATGCTGTTGTAAGACGCCACAGGGACGTTACCTCTGCAGCACGTGCTGCATGTAAAGGGTCGCTCACATCAGTAATTTTTTTGTGTGTTGGTCGTGCATCCATGCGTGCTTTAACTTTGAGGCCGCCTAGCTTGATTAATTCTAATAATTCATCGCGGGTGCGCAAGCCCAAACGCTCAGCCAAATCAGATAACACTAACCACGCCTCACCACCCGGGGTGAGATGCTCGGCAACGCCAGCAAGAAAGCCACGCAACATGGCGCTATCTGGATCAAACACGGCTTGCTCAAGAGCCGAGGTAGGACGCGCTGGTATCCAGGGCGGATTACACACCACCACCGCTGCTCGCCCAGGTGGAAACAAATCGGCTTCCATAACGTCGACTTGTTTAGCCAAACCCAAACGTTGAATATTCTCGCGCGCACAACGTAACGCCCGAGGATTGAGATCCGTTGCGATCACGCGAGCAAATCCACGTTGTGCAAGTAAAGCGGCCAGCACGCCAGTACCGGTGCCAATATCAAAAGCCACCGCATCTTTTTTTATGGGTGTAGAAAGGGCAGCATCAGCTACCAAGGGAAGGTACTCGGAGCGCAGCGGAGCAAACACGCCGTAATGAGCGTGTATGCGCCCAGGGTTATCTTCCCCATGCAGCATAGGGATTTCGATACCTTTCTTGCGCCATTCATGAGCGCTGATGATGCCCAGAAGTTCACGCAAAGACATCACGTAAGAAGCATCGGAATGGCCCATCGCTTCA
>CAYUDI010000277.1:0-2506 GCA_964443585.1 uncultured Bifidobacterium sp. | reverse complement strand
CATGGCCCGACAGTGTTTCTGTACAGGCGGGCAGTTTTGCTGGATATAGAGTGGACTGGTTACACCCATGTCGCCGTGAAAGGCGGCCGCAATTTGCTGACGAACGCTGGGTTGATTGGCTTTCCAGCCGAATCGTCCTAGCGCTACACGCTTGTTAATGTCGTCACGCACATAGTTCGGTCGGCCATTGAGTCCTTGTGACTGCTGAAGTTTGGAAAGTGCGACTATGTCTTCTTCGGTTACTGCCTCCAAAAAACCCATGCCAAATACGACTTGCGTATTACGAAGTGACGTCATCACTGAATCATCGATAGGTCCAAAATTCAGTTTCTCCAGCCTGACCTTGGGCTTACGTAATTCAACTTTTTCACCGTCTGGCAGCGCAGCTATCTCAGTTAACCAATCAATATATAAATCTGCTTCACCCGGTTTGAGATTTTCCTTGAGGCCGACATTTACGCCGAATACTTGTAACTGGTCACCATAATTAGGATGTGGATTAGGACCACCATCCGGGCCCTCACCCGGGACTGACAACCTCAGTAACTGTTGAAACGGTACGACATTAGCGTTATCAAAGGTACGTCCACGACCCGCCTGTGAGTGACAGCCTACGCAGGAGTTGGCTAAAAAGGTAGGGCCCAAACCCCATTCACCGCCAAGCAGTGGAAACACTACCCACGGCGCCTTGAATTGTTTTTCACCCGTTTTAAATTTTTGTAATTGCGAATGACTGAGACCTTTAATCGGCTGCATATACACCGCCGTAGGATCTATAGGTTTCTCAGTTGAGCGTATTACTTGTGTAGCCGCTGTTCCGGCGATACTTAATGCGGCAGTAGCCAGCGCTATAACAAGCGCACGTCTTGTCACTGGTTGACGAAGAATTAAATAAGCCTGCCTAATGCGCCGCATTACTTTCTCCTGTAGTTTGCCGTTTACTGTGTCTATCAAAGATCTCGCGCAAGTCTAAAACCAGTCTGGTAGTTACGCATACCCTCAACCTCAGAATAACGATACGCTGATCGTGCAGTTGATGCGCCATCTAACCAAGCACCACCGCGCACAACGCGCTTTTCACATGCTCCATCGTGCTTGCGAACAGATCCATTATCTGGCGCACCAACATAGCCGGCCTGATGACAATCATCTACCCACTCACGTACATTGCCCATCATATCGTGTAAACCAAAAGCGTTGGCTTTGTACTTACCGACTTCATTATTTTCTGCTGCACCATCGTCGCACAATACATGTGACCAGACATAATTAGGATGTGCTTTTTTGCCAGACTCATCGTGCAGATTGGCGAACTCACAGCTCTTGGACTTACTTTCATTACCTCCCCAATACCAGGCTGTTTGTGTACCGCCACGAGCGGCGTATTCGAATTCAGACTCGCTCAGAAGACGATAACTCTTTCCAGTTTTTGCCGACAGCCACGCTGCATATGCTTTAGCCTCAGGCCAGGCGATATTCACCGCAGGAAATTGACCACGACCGAAACCAGCATCATCAGCCTTGGGGCATTTACCGTCGGCGACACAGGCGTCCCATTGCGCGAAGGTGGTTTCAAATTTTGAAACTGCCAGGGGCCGAGCTATTGTGACTTTACGTTGTGGCTTTTCATCTACGTGTCCGCTTTCAACCTTATCCGAACCTTGAATAAAATCTCCGGCGGGAAGGACAACCATATCAGGACATTCGGGACAATCGGTGAAAACACTGCCAACAGCACGATCCTCGGAGTGGGCCATCGGTATAAAAGTAATAATCAAAAATAACGCGTAAGCCAAACATACGGAGGAAAACTTTTGTGACATTTTTACAATTCTCATTATGGTTTCAAATTTTTTAATCGATTTATGCTTAGTTTTTCTGGGATAACTCCAGTGAGTTCATAGTATATGACCAGAAATAAAAAAACCGGCAGCGCTAAGCTGCCGGCAAACTATCTAGAGACAAATGACTACCTAGTTCACGTCAAAAAAGCAGCTGCAATTAGTGTCTATTCGCTAGGCTGCTTTAGCAACTCAGCACTTCTGCTCCATCTTGCAGGATTTGTAGACTTCATCTGCTTCGACCACACCCTCACAGGCTTCTTTGACATTAATCTTTGCGTTTCTGCACGCTGTACCTAGTGCAACCATGGAGTCACTAGAAGCGTTTTTCATATCGCAGAAATAATCTTGTTGTTTCTTGGCGTCGGCACAAGTGCCTACGCGTGTCTTTTTCTCACCGTGGTGATCGGCAAAAGCCACCGAACCTGTCACTAGCAGCAAGGCTGCCATTAATGGGGCGAGCTTAAGGGATGTCATCGTGAACCCTCCTTCATGATGTACAAATAATTTTTCTTATGATGGCGGATGCCGCTGCTGCGGCATCCGCCTACTAACAACTAACCTGAAATCAGGTTTAGCCGAACGTACGACCTTCTTTAGCGATGTAGCCATAAGCAGCATTGCTACGCTCGCCGCCCATAGCAAGGTACTCGGCCTTCATCTTC
>CAYUDI010000276.1:0-2532 GCA_964443585.1 uncultured Bifidobacterium sp. | reverse complement strand
GGACATCAATTTACCGTGGGCGATGATCTGGCCTAATGTCGATAGCTTGCCGCGTCATCCCTCACCTATTTATCAAGCTCTGATTGATGGTGTGTTGTTGTTTATTGTGCTGTGGTTTTACTCGCGCAAAGAGCGACCTTACATGGCCGTGAGTGGACTGTTTGCTGCCGGCTATGGCTGCGCGCGCTTCTTTACTGAGTACTTCCGCGAACCCGACTATGAAGTCCTGTCAGGGCCAGGGGTGATATCGGCTGGTCAAATGCTCTCACTACCCATGATTGTTTTGGGTGGTGGGTTGCTGCTGATCGCATATAAAAATCGTCAACTACACCACTCTCATGAACGCTAATCTTTATACTTTATTTCGCTCTCGCTTTCCAACGGACTTAGATGATTGCTGGATAGAGACCGCCGATGCGCACTATTACAGCTGGCGCGATCTCGAACGTGGTAGTGCGAAACTAGCCAACCTGCTGGCGAGTTTAAATTTACCCAGCGGTTCGCGTATAGCTGCACACGTTGAAAAATCTCCCGAAGCCTTAATGCTCTATCTGGCTACGGTGCGTGCTGGATTTGTGTATTTGCCGCTCAATACGGCCTATCGCGCTGCTGAGATTAGCTATTTCATCGAAAATGCCGCACCCGCTGTCGTAGTCTGCGCGCCCGAAAATTTTGGTTGGATTTCGCAAATTGCATTCAAAAATAATTCCAGTCATGTATTCACCTTAGCTGAACCACATAACGGACGTAACAGCGGCAGTCTGCTCACTCGTGCAGCGCACTTAAGCGATAAATTTCAAACGGTGCATAGCGATGCCGATGATCTGGCGGCCATTTTATATACCTCGGGCACAACGGGTCGAAGCAAAGGCGCGATGCTCAGTCACGGTAACCTGGCGGCTAACATTGAAGTGCTGCATAAGGTATGGCACTGGCAAAAAGGCGATGTATTACTCCATGCGCTACCGCTATTTCATATCCATGGTTTGTTTGTCGCAGCCCATGGCGCTTTGATGAATGGCAGCAAAATGATTTTTCTATCGAAGTTTGATAGCGATGCCGTCATGAGCTATTTGACTCGCTGCACGCTGTTTATGGGTGTGCCTACTTACTATGTACGCTTGTTGAGCGATGCAGCATTTGATCGTCGAGCGTGCGAAAAAATTCGACTCTTTGTTTCTGGGTCAGCGCCCCTATTAACTGAAACCTTTGAGAGTTTCAAAGAACGCACCGGACACACCATACTCGAGCGCTACGGCATGAGCGAAACCGGCATGCTGACTTCCAATCCCTACACCGGTGCGCGTAAAGCGGGAACCGTAGGCCCTGCCTTACCAGGGGTTAGCGTGCGCGTAGTCAATGCGCAAGGTGATAGCTGTAGCGTTGATGAGATAGGCGATATACAGGTCAAAGGACCCAATGTCTTTAAAGGCTATTGGCAAATGCCTGAAAAAACCGCCGAAGAATTCACTGATGATGGCTATTTCAAAACCGGTGATGTGGGACGTTTGGATAATGAGGGATATGTTTCCATCGTTGGGCGTAGTAAAGATTTAATTATCTCAGGCGGGTACAACGTCTACCCTAAAGAAATTGAATCGGTGATTGATGAATTACCTGGCGTACTGGAATCAGCAGTCATTGGTGTGGCGCATCCAGACTTTGGTGAAGCGGTCACTGCTGTGATCGTAGCGCGTGACGGGGTCGATATTTTAGAAGCCGACATTATTGCGTCACTCAAATCAAAAATAGCTAACTTTAAAGTGCCTAAACGCGTGTATGTCGTTGGCGAATTACCGCGTAACACCATGGGCAAAGTTCAGAAAAATCTACTGCGCGAACAATTTGGCACACTCTGAATTATCTGAAGGCTTTGTAGAGCATGTAGGCCGCAAGTACATACAAGACTACTGCAAATACTTTTTTCAAACTCTTCACAGGTAAGGCATGCGCTGTTTTCGCACCCAAAGGAGCGGTAAACACGCTCGCCACTGAAATCACCAGCAAAGCAGGCAAATAAATAAAGCCTAGTGAGCCCGGTGGTAAATTCGGCTCATGCATACCGAAATAAATATTCGATAGCGTTCCCGCCAATGCAATTGGAAAACCTAATGCCGCACTGGTTGCAACGGCATTGTGAATTTTTACGTTACACCAGGTCATAAAAGGCACGGAGATAAATCCACCGCCTGCGCCCACCAAACCCGACAACACTCCGATGATGGTGCCCGCTCCAAACATGCCGGCTGCAGGTGGTAGCTCTCGCGTTGCAGAAGGTTTTTTATCCATCAGCATTTGCGTAGCACAAAGATAGCAAAGAATATAGCCAAGCCAAATGAATTTAGCTTAGTGCCTATCCAGGGGCCTATCCAGGAACCTATCAAAATTCCGGGAGCCAGTACCTTCACCACAGGCCACAACACAGCACCTCGCTTGTGATGCGCACGCACTGATGACAAGGATGTAAACATAATGGTCGACAGTGATGTGGCAATCGCCATATGGACGATTAATTCACGCGGAAAATCACGC
>CAYUDI010000275.1:0-2578 GCA_964443585.1 uncultured Bifidobacterium sp. | reverse complement strand
GCAGGTTGAGAAGTAGGAATGAGCTTCATTGAGTCGGTTTGCGCAGGAATTTTGACCCGAAATCCTTGCAGATACATTTCTATTTGCGCAAGCTGCGCAGACCTAACCACATACGGCGGCTTGCCAATGAGAGCCTGACCGACCATGGGCTTGAGCTCAATCAGGCGTGCCTTGCCGGAGGCATCCGCAAAGCACACAGAGCCGCCTTTGGGGCTGATGACGTACAGCCTGGAATCGGTTTTACGCTGATACAAAGGTGACCAACTTTTTACTTCATCGTTGCCAGCAGAGGGGCATTCACCCGTGCTGTCGAAAGCACTGGCAGTTTTGGCTGCGGTGGGTTCTGCTTTGCTGTCCACGGCTTCGGCCGAAGAAAGTGCAGCAGTCGAGCTGGGTTTGGTTTCTGGCGTGGGTTTAGTGGGGGCAGCGATCGCACTCGCTGGTTTGACAGCCGACGGGGCTGATGATGTCTGAGCTGGCTGGCTTTCGGGCTGATTAGTCATTGCGTCGGCGCTAGACTCGTTTAACGAAGCCTCGTCCTGAGAGCCTCGAATTTTCGCGTAAATCGCCAGCAAAATACAAATGACTATCGCTGCCGTGGTAATGAGCCGACGAAGTTCGGCATTACGTTCTACAGCGGCCAGACGCAGATCCACAGGTTCTGACATATCCGAATAGGCCATCATGGACGGGGGAGCGTCGTCTGGTACGGGTATGGTTTGGTTTGCGCCGGGGCCGGTGACAATCTCGTCGTAGGGAATTTCCAGCGCAGATGAATATTTGCGCACAGCCAGCAGTTTATGCGCTGGTGTGTAGAAAGGGCGATTGCCGCCATCTTCCATATGCTGAATCTGCTCGCGAGAAAGCGTTACAGCTGCCGCCATTTCCAATACCGACAAACCACGCGCTTCCCGGGCGGCCCTAAGGCGAGCGCCGTCAACGGTTATGGCATCAAAGTCGATTTCGTTCTTCATGTCGAGTTCCATTCGGGCTCATCGAAAAGGTGCAACATTCCAATTTTCGATAAGTTTCCTAAAGATAACATCGAACAGCGAAACTTTAAGGGATTTTGTCAGTACCCAGCGCTCTTCGGTCAGCAAGTAGGAGCATAAGTTAAGCCATTACGGTGTTTCGAAGTGATATGTTCTACAGGCCAGCCATGACTATTATCTTGCTTAAATATACATAGCTTTAGCATATAGAAAAATTTTGGCTAGGCAAATAGACTGTGGGGGCAAGACAGTGTCTAATTTGATAATGAAAGCCAATTTAGCCCCCTTTTTTGTGCCCCACTAATCTGTTCAATCTGTTGGCTCATTGGCCCTCATAGCGGAGCCAGTCTTAGCAAAATTATTATTTAAAAACCCGGATAGCTAGCCAATGTAAATGGCTGTTTTTTAGCGACCGAACTCAGCGCTCAAGCAGATTTGCTCGGCACTAAAAAACGGACAGGGCTAGAAAATTCCGTAAACTCGGCAGAAGGATACTAGCCATAATTTATAACTAACGTGTGCGCATTGGTTAAACGTATCTCCTCACAGCACGACTGAAATACCTTAGATCGAAAACTCAATCCAATTAGGGCCATAAGGACAAATTAGCGCAACACCAAACCAGCGAAACACCAAACTGGCCCAAAAAATACGTGCACAATTATTTGCCAAATGCCAGCCAGCTCTGGCCAGGACACGAGGATTTTGAATTACGTTTACCTTTAGAGCGGCGTGTTGCTGGTAATTGGGTAGCTGCGGGTACCAGATGATTCACGCTTTGTCGTATGGCCAATAACTGTTCAGATTTCGAGAGGCGCATCAAGCTATACATGGTCTGTCGCAGCAGGTACTGCTCGCGTTTGCTTTTGATTAAATTATTGGGTGTGTTAAGTATTTCCTCAATCAAAGTGTCAGACGTTGTGGATAGATTTATCAGTGAATTTTTCATGGCTATAGGTGAGTTAATAATCAGAAACGGAAGTCTATCCATTCTTCGCTCCAATATCCGCGGTTGCCGATTGAGACAGATCAAGAGCATTGCGTCATTTAATTTTTAATAAGTTCTACTCTTGAAAAACCAAGAAAGTATAGAAAAACTTTAGTAAAAACGTTTCTTAAAAAAGACACAGTAACCAAGGTACCGAATCGCAGTCGTGTGTATCTTGCAGCCATGCAGTTTTGCTAAAAAATTGCAATGAACAGGTAACATCCCACGAAGCATGTGTCGACCTGCGAAGGAAAATTAAACCGTTGTTGAATTCTTTACGGAATATCAATGTACTTTTTCTTATTAGCCAACAGAATCATCTTAATGCGCATTGAATTAGGTAAGTTTTTTCTACCACTTGCCATGGTCATCCGATATCCAATGCCACCAAGAGGATCGCTGATGGAAAAACTGAGTCATCAAGAGAAAAGCCAACTGAAAAAGATTGTAGAACCCATGCGCAAACTTTTTATCGAGGATTCGGATCTCGATGTGTGGGTTGAAGGCGAAGCAAATACCCCGGATTCCAAAGTTTTGCTCACAATTTCTAATGTCAATGGCGCAAAAACAGTCTTAATTACCCCCAGCACGATCGCTG
>CAYUDI010000274.1:2240-2614 GCA_964443585.1 uncultured Bifidobacterium sp. | reverse complement strand
CTGAGGGTTTGGGCAAATCATTTGTATCGGTTAATTTGGCGTGCATAGTTGCCGCCAGCGGTAAACGAGTACTACTTATTGACGGTGATTTACGTGATGGACATTTGCATCGCTATTTTGATCGCGCCAGATCAAAAGGGCTGTCAGATATTTTGCTGGGTACTGAATCAAGTAGCTGCATTACAGCAAATATTATAGAAAATTTAGACTTTCTCTCTACCGGAAACTTACCGCCCAACCCATCCGAAGTGTTGTTGCGTCCTGAATTAGCAGAGTGTTTATCAGGATTTGCTTCACGTTACGACATGATATTAATTGACGCAGCTCCATTATTGCTGGTTGCAGACAGTTTAGTAATAGGAGCCCATGCGGGA
>CAYUDI010000274.1:0-2230 GCA_964443585.1 uncultured Bifidobacterium sp. | reverse complement strand
GACGCGGTCAGGTGTGACTCGTCCAGGAGATATTGCGGAATCATTAAAACGCTTATCGCGTGCGGGTTTATCAGCTAAGGGTTTGTTGTTTAATGACTTTACGCCTAGCTCTGGACACTACAGTTATCGTTATGGCGGGTATGGCGCGCGTCAACAAATTACTTACGTCCCCAAATCCGACGCCAGCGGTCCAGCAACTGCATGAGTACATCATGCTTTGTTAATGCAGATGAAACTGCAGTAATAGAGAGGGACTTTCAATCAGAATTCATATCAGCACCTATTCCATATTCACTCTGGTCTGATGTAGAACGACTTTATAACAGTGTATTTTCATCTAAAGTCATGCTTGCATCAAATATGGAGGATACAAAATCATTGTATGCATGGGTAGAGAAATCATCACAACACATATCATCTATTTTATTATTCCGCAAACATGGGTGTGTAGTACAAGTAGCAAATGAAGTTATACGAATTTCACCTGAAGTTATACAGAGATTTTCAAATGAAATATTACATTATTTTCCAGACATTCATTTCATTCGATTTCATGCCGTGATACTTCAGGAATCTATAAAAAACGCACTAATAAAATCAAGTATTTTTTCTGAGGACTATATTTTGCAATTGCCACAAACGAAAGAACAGTGGATGGATTCATTGTCTGCTCGAGCACGAGAAAAATTGCGTAGTTATTTACGCAGATCTTTGAATGAAAAACATGGTATTCAATTTTTTACATCAAAACAGGCGTGTATTAATGAAAAAGATGTGCGCGCTGTATTAAAACTTAACCAATTACGTATGCAGCAAAAAGGTAAAAAATATGGAATGACTAATGATGAGGAAAATCAACTTTGTGTACAGATGAAAAAAAAAGGACAGATATTTTTATTGAAAAAAAATAATGAGATATGTGCAGGATTGTTATGCTCTGTTGTAGGTACGGATGTCTACATGCATGTACTGGCCCATGATCCAGCTTTTGATAAATTACGATTAGGTTTAGTCTGTTGTATCAAGACGATAGATTATGTCATTTCTCATAAATATCACCGCTTACATTTTTTATGGGGTCACTATGATTACAAAAAACAATTAGGAGCCAAGCCAATTGATCTCAAACGAGTGCTAGTTATACGAGGGCTTAGATTTGGGTTGCTTCATCCGCTAATTATGGGACTTTGGTATGTAACCAAAATGCGTGACCTGCTTCGAGAGTTGCATCACCAACGACTGGTAAAAATTAAAACCAGATTATGGAGGTCGTGATGTTGATAGATATGCGAGAAGTTGCCAATGGTAGAGAGCTCGTGACGACCGTTTGTATTATTGGCGCTGGTATAGCCGGCATTACCATTGCCCGAGAATTTGAAAAGCAAGGTATAGATACTGTTATTCTTGAAAGCGGTGGTTTAGAGCCAGATGATCAAACAAGAGATCTTTATCGGGGTGATTCTATAGGATTGGATTACCAGTTTGCTGATGGCTGCCGTGGCCGCTTTTTAGGTGGTAGCAGCAACTGCTGGGGAGGGTGGTGCCGACCCCTCGATAGCTGGGATTTTGAAAAACGCGACTGGATTCCCTACAGCGGCTGGCCATTTGGGTTGGATGTGCTCGATCCCTGGTATCGCAAGGTGCATGATGTTTTAAAACTGGGCCCTATAAATTTTGATCCTGGTTTTTGGGAGCAGGCAATCGATCGCTCGGATGTAAGGCGAATACCGTTTGTAACCGGAAAAGTACGCGACACCCTATCGCAATTTAGCCCACCGATACGATTTGGTAAAGCCTATAGAAAAGAATTACGACAAGCAAAATACGTTCGATTATTTTTGCACGCCAATGTAACTCAAATTATTCCTGAAACAAATTGCCAGACCATAAAGCAAGTGCGAGTGCAAACCTTTAGCAGCAAGCGTATGCATATCTCAGCCCGTTATTTTGTGCTGGCATGCGGTGGGATAGAAAATGCACGCTTACTATTGGCTTCAAATGAGACTATTACCAATGGAATTGGAAATCACCATGACTTAGTCGGTCGATTTTTTATGGATCATCCACGCATGTTGAAAGGAAAAATACATTTTGCACCATCATGGACACGCAATAAGTTGTATGACATCAAATATCACTACATGAATCCTGCAGTAGCAGCACACGGCGTACACATTGCAGCACAGTTTGCATTAACACCCAAGGTGCTTCAACAAGAGCAAATATTGAA
>CAYUDI010000273.1:0-2616 GCA_964443585.1 uncultured Bifidobacterium sp. | reverse complement strand
AGCTCCAAGGATTACGTTGCGGTGGCCTATAAGCTTGACCTCATGAAGATTTTTAATGATACGACGACCACCGAGATCTACACAGGCGAAGACACAGTCGTTGATGCAGAAGTTGAATTACTACGGCGCCATGGTCACGAGGTGCTGGTTTATCTTCGTGATAATCGTGAAATAAGCACCATGAAACCTCATGAGCTAGCTATTCAAACCATGTGGTCATCAAAAGTTATACATGATGTACTTAAGCTAGGTGAACAATTCAACCCTGATCTTATACATGCGCATAATATTTTCCCATTGATTTCGCCATCACTTTACTCAGTAGCTAATCGATTCAACATTCCCGTTATTCAAACGCTGCATAATTTTCGGCTAGTGTGTCCTCAAGCGACTTTACTGCGGCATGGACAGCATTGCGAAGATTGTCTTGGAAACACGCCCTGGCGTGCGATTGTTCATCGTTGCTATCGAAATTCAATTCCGCAATCAGCAGTAACTGCCAGCATGATTATGATGCATCGTTTCCTGCGTACCTGGAAGCATAAAGTCACCCGCTACATCGTATTAAATCAAGTCTGTCGCGATAAATTTATCGAAGGCGGCCTGCCTTTTGAACGTCTGCGAATTAAACCTAATTTTGCAGAATCATTCAAAGAGCCGCAATGGCACCATCGCAATGGTGGACTTTTTGTGGGTCGGCTGTCGGAAGAAAAAGGTCTCAATGTACTCGCAGATGCACTTCTTCATTTACCTGGTGTCGTTATTTCTGTTTATGGAAAAGGCGATATGCAATCGTTTGTAGAAAAATCGCTGGGTTTCAAATACCACGGTTTTCAGGAAGCACAGCAACTACAAGTGCGTATGCATGAAGCAGCCTACTTAGTGGTTCCCAGTACAGGAATGGAAAGCTTTGGTTTGGTCGCCATTGAAGCATTTGCTTGTGGAACGCCTGTTATCGCGAGTGCACACGGTGGTTTACGAGAGATAGTTGTGCATGGAAAAACCGGCCTTTTAGTTGAACCAGGAAATTCAAAGGCATTGGCCCAGGCAATTTCTTACGCTGAAACTCATCCAGAGAAAATGAAGGCTATGGGTCAAGCAGCCAGGCAAGTGTATGTAAGAAAATATACACCTGAAATTAATTATCATTTATTGATGACTATCTATCGTGAAGCTTTGCAATCACTAAATCGTAATGCTGCACCTGCTCTAGCCTCTAAATACTTAGAAACGATACATCAGCAAAAAACGATACATTAATTTTTACTACATACAGTTTTTTCTATGCCCAAACTTGCACTGGTAGTCAATGAACCTCCTCCGTATCGTATTCCTGTTTTTAATCGCGTAGCTGCCACAGCTAATATCGACTTAAAAGTTATTTTCTTTTGTAAGCATGAGCCTAATCGTTTATGGAATTTACCTGAAATAAAATTTGATCACGAATTTTTACGTGAACGTATCTATACCGTAAATGGTCGGTACATACACAATAATCCTGATGTAATTTTTGCACTCACGCGATTTGATCCTGATGTAGTGATTGGTAATGGATTTAATCCCACGCATTTGTATGCGATGCTATGGACTATGCTGCGCAGGCGTGCCTATGTACCTATGACCGATGGCACATTGCAATCTGAAGTCGGTCTTAGTCGCATTCATCGCTGGTTACGTAGGATAGCCTATGCTCGCAGCCCAGCATTTATCGCAGCAAGCCAGGGTGGCATGGAACTCTATAAGCACTATGGAGTAAAAAAGGAGCGTTGTTATCAATCGTGCTTATGCATTGATAACACCCGTTATGACTCTCAGTCACTGAAATTGCAAAGCAAACCATGGGATTTCATTTTTTGTGGCCGCTTAGAACCTGCTAAATCACCGGATTTTTCACTACAGGTAGCAGCACACTGTGCACAGCGATTGGGGCGACGCGTGAGTATACTGATGGTAGGTTCAGGCAGTATGGAGAGCTCATTACAAAATCAAGCACATGCATTACGCGAGCTTATTGAGGTCGGTTTTAGTGGATTTGCTAAACAAGAAGAATTACCTCGTTTGTATAAATCAGCAAAGCTATTTTTGTTTCCAACCAAAGCGGATGTATGGGGCGTTGTAGCTAATGAAGCGTGTGCTGCCGGTTTACCCGTACTAATAACACCCTTTGCTGGAGCCGCTGGCGAATTAATCATTGATGGGAAAAATGGTTTTATTCGCGAGCTGGATGCTGATGCCTGGGCAGATTGCGCCATACGTTTGCTACAAAATGACCGGCGGCGCGAAGCCTTCGGTCAGCATTCACAGCTACTCGTTAAACCCTTCGATTTTGAGGCGGCAGCGCGAGGCATTATTGATGCCACGCTTTCAGCGTATGTCACCAACACCGAAGATCAGACGGATGTCAGACGACCTGCTTGATAATCCATAATGGCCTGTTCTATTTCTGCAATGGTATTCATCACAAACGGTCCGTACTGGACTATGGGTTCATTCAAAGGCCGCCCTGCCAGCAATAAAAATCGAGCCGCCGATACACCGGCTACAAATGTCGCATGGTCACCATCAGTTAATACCATGCCGCTGTGAGTGGGAAACAACGTTGTATTGTCAGCTATA
>CAYUDI010000272.1:0-2621 GCA_964443585.1 uncultured Bifidobacterium sp. | reverse complement strand
GCCATTACCGGCACGGGTGATCTGATAGTTTCCACCACAACTAACCAGCAGAGTGGACAAAAGCAAGACGAAAGCAACGGGTCTTTTCATGATATCACCCTTATGTTAGCTTGTTTTGTAAGGATTTTTTGACTGGATACTCTTCGCACAGAGCCTTGCGTAAGACGTAATTTGCTATGACCAACTTGACCTAACCTTGCACCGAATAACCGCCATCGACCGGAATCGCAGCGCCGGTGATGAAATCCGAGGCGGTACTCATTCTTGGTAACATACCACGAAGATGTGGGCTAAGCAGACTTCTCAACACACGCTTTGTCGTCCTGATTACCCAACAGCGATTGTTGAAGAAATTCTATGAAAACCCTATTCCTTGCGAGTTGCATTCGCTCGAGGGGTATCAGTGCAGTGATCTGGTTGCCAAAGCGAGTGTGTTGAACCCACTCGGGCAAGACACGTATCAAGCCTCCCATCGCCTGAGGTCAACGCCCTCATTGCGCCTTTTTTCGAGCGCATGGATCGTTTGACGTTTTGTTCTCAGGAGATATCTCATGTAAAAATAGTGCTTGCATTCGCCATGGCTTTTGCGATGCCGGCCTGGGCCGAGCCCGATTGGGTCAATGCTGAAGTTCGTAGTCTCGATCCGGAAAAATCACGCATCGTATTAAAGCACGAACGAATCAACAGTATCGGCATGGACAGCATGACGATGAAATTCGATGTGAACAGGTCGGTATCACTAACTGGTTTACGCATAGGCGACGCGGTACGCTTCCAGGTCGTTATCCGCTCGGACAGGCTTGAAGTCATCGCACTGGAGAAGCGCCCATGACACGTAGATTACCTTCCGCTATCTTGGGGTTTCCTCTGGCGCTTACGTGTTCGCTTTGTCAGGCAGCGCCAATGGGTTTCAAGGATAGCTGGATGATGATGGGTGACTTCAGTTCCGAGTTTCAGGAACTGACCTTCAATCAGGCGCTGAAGCCCCGCGACGCGCTGGGTCTGACCGCCCTTCGCCTGCGGCCGGACGGACAGCGGGCCCTTGAAAATCACGAGCTGACCTATACCCGGCTGCTAAAGCGCTGGAACTTGCCGCATGCCCAGGCAAATATCTGGCTTTTTGCTGGTCTTGGCGAAACGTCGGGGGGAACACTGGCACGGGCGTCCCTGACCGCCTCGCCGGGATTGCAGGTGGACTACGAGACCACGCGAATCTATGGTGCGTTCAATGCACGAACGTATCGGGGGGAAGATGTCAATCACTCGCTGGTGTCGGCAAGGGCTGGCTTTTCGTTTTATGAAGTGGATTATGAACAGACCCAACCGTGGTTCATTCTCGAGGCGCGAAGCATGTCCTATATGTCCAATGACATTGAGATCACCCCGATGCTTCGCCTGATTCACAAGCGTTATTTCGTCGAGGCCGGCGCCAATATGTCAGGCAAACCTCGACTGAGCTTTATGTACACTTTTTAGGAGTGAGCATGAAAAAGTTATTTATAGCGATCGTACTGGCAGCACTGAGCCTGCCTGCGCTGGCCACTACCAGCATAAAAGCGACCGTCAATGGCATGGTCTGCGCTTTTTGCGCGCAGGGTATTGAAAAGCGACTGTCGAAAATACCCGAAGCGAAAGCGGTGCTGGTGGATCTCAAGCGACGTTTCGTGGTGGTCGAGCCGAACGACGGTATGAAGCTGGATGAAAAGCTAATAATTGCCGAGATCAAGGATGCCGGTTACGACGTGGTCAGTGTTGAGACCATATCAAAATCTGTCGCCGAGATACGGGCCGAAACCAAGGCAAAGAAATGAGCGTCGACGAATTAATGACGGGCCGCGTGCCACTCACAGCTAGTGTCGTAAGCCTGTTTGCCAGCTCGGGCACACTAGTTTGTTGCGCTCTGCCCGCTCTGCTGGTGGCACTGGGAGCAGGAGCGACGCTGTCCTCGCTGGTGGCCGCATTTCCCGGGATCGTCTGGGTCAGCGAGTACAAGGAGATCGTGTTCGGGGCTGCCGGTCTGATGCTTAGTGTCGGCGGTCTGGCGCAATGGCGCGCTCGAGTTGCGCCATGTACGATAGATCCAACATTGCGGCGGGTCTGCCTTCGGACGCGGCGAGCCTCTGCACTGCTCTATTGGATCAGCGTCGCACTATTTGTAATAGGCGGATGGTTTGCATTTGTACAGCCCCTGTTTAGATGAGCGTCCTGCAGCGAAGTTTGCTAACGTCGATGTGAATTTTTTAGGGTTGGTGAACGAAGCGGTTCTCACAGCATCCAAACTCACTGCGAGGTTATTCTTTTGGGCAAATGCTTAATATCCAATTAGTGATCTTCCCATGGATTGTGTTTAATTTCAGCTGGCATCCAAATGGTTTCAAAAACCCTTTGCAATTCCTTTTCTCGAGCCAACTCTTCAGTGACAGACATATTTGAGTATTTGGCTGCTGTTTTACTTGAAAAAGCACGGCTGACTAAGCTTGGTGCAGAAATAACCTTTTTCAAGCCACCTTTACATTGAGGGCAGTCGTTTGGGCCGGATTCATGAATCCCGTGTCTGACCTTGTAGACGACAAGACACGGGGCACATTCGTACTCGTAAAAAGGCAATTTATCTCCCTAGA
>CAYUDI010000271.1:0-2628 GCA_964443585.1 uncultured Bifidobacterium sp. | reverse complement strand
TGACGGTCTCCAAAACCGTAGGTTGGGGGTTCGAGGCCCTCCGCCCCTGCCACCGTATCAGGTGTTTTACACCGAAAGTAAACGTAAATGTCGAATCAATCCGTGCAAACCGTGACGACCTCAGCCGATAAGGCAAAGCTCGGTGTGGCAGTAGTTGCCCTCTTCGCTGGCTTGATTGGTTTTTATCTTCTCGCTGGGCAGACAACCATCATTCGCGTCGCAGTATTGGCTGGTGGATTATTGTTAGCGGTAGGTGCAGCGTGGACTTCAGCACTTGGTCAGGGCTTTATTGGTTTTGCGCGTGAATCTGTTCGCGAAACAAAAAAAGTTGTATGGCCATCGCGCAGGGAAGCGATGCAGATTACTGGCGTGGTTTTTGGTTTTGTATTCATCATGGCGTTGTTCCTTTGGGGTACCGATAAGCTGCTTGAGGTTGTCTTGTATGACCTTATTCTGGGCTGGAGATAATGATGACGGAGCAAACCCAACCTAGCGCGGCTGCAACTGCGGTCCCGGGAAGCAAGAAACTCTGGTACGTAGTTCACGCTTATTCTGGTATGGAAAAGAGCGTGCAGCGCGCACTAGCTGAGCGGATTACGCGCGCAGGTATGGACGATAAATTCGGTCAAATTCTGGTTCCGACGGAAGAAGTGATCGAAATGAAAAACGGTCAAAAATCAGTGACCGAACGGCGTTTTTTTCCAGGCTACGTTTTAGTCGAGATGGAGATGACGGACGAAACTTGGCATTTGGTAAAAAATACCAACAAAGTTACTGGTTTCATAGGTGGAAAATCAAACAAGCCCACGCCTATTCCGCCGCATGAAGTCGACAAAATTATGCATCAGATGCAAGAGGGCGTTGAAAAGCCACGACCTAAAGTGCTTTACGAAGTGGGCGAACTGGTTCGCATCAAAGACGGACCATTTACCGACTTCAATGGCAACGTAGAAGAAGTGAATTACGAGAAATCGCGCGTCCGAGTATCGGTCACTATTTTCGGTCGTGCTACTCCAGTGGAATTGGAATTCGGTCAGGTAGAAAAGGCCTAAGCCAGCCGCGCTGGTGACTAACGAAGAATTGTTTCAGTGCTCGCTGCAGGCCAGCGTGCAAGTAGATGTTAGGTGCAGTACTAAGCTTTACATGCAGTAAACGAGGAGCCTTACTAATCGGCAAATATGCCGGTGAATTGGCGCTATCACTCAACAACAGGAGCCCACATGGCAAAGAAAATTATTGGTTTTATCAAGCTGCAAGTTCCAGCTGGTAAAGCAAATCCATCTCCCCCTATCGGACCGGCGCTGGGTCAGCGCGGTCTGAACATCATGGAATTTTGTAAGGCGTTTAACGCTCAGACACAAGGTCTAGAGCCTGGCTTGCCTATACCAGTCGTCATCACTGCATTCGCCGACAAGTCTTTCACATTTGTGATGAAGACCCCACCGGCAACTATTTTGATTAAAAAAGCGGCTGGCATTCAAAAGGGTTCGGCTAAACCGCACTCAGACAAAGTGGGCAAGATTACTCGCCAGCAAGCAGAGGAAATTGCAACGCAGAAGAAGCCGGATCTCACGGCAGCCGACATGGAAGCGGCTGTTCGTACTATCGCCGGGTCTGCTCGTTCCATGGGTATCACAGTGGAGGGTCTGTAATGGCTAAGTTATCCAAGCGCGCAAAGGCCATCAAGGCTAAAGTTGATCGCACTAAGCCCTATCCTTTCGACAACGCCATTGCGTTGATCAAAGAATTGGCAACAGCAAAATTTAATGAATCCATCGATGTGGCAATACAGCTGGGCGTTGATGCAAAGAAATCAGACCAAGTTGTGCGTGGCTCAGTTGTATTGCCCGCCGGCACAGGTAAAACGATGCGCGTAGCCGTCTTTGCTTCAGGCGAGAAAGCTGAGCAAGCTAAGGCAGCCGGTGCAGACATCGTTGGTATGGAAGACCTAGCCGAATCAATTAAGGCGGGTAATATGCCTTTTGATATCGTAATTGCATCTCCAGACACGATGCGTATCGTTGGTACGTTGGGTCAGGTGCTGGGCCCACGTGGTTTAATGCCTAACCCTAAGGTCGGTACTGTTACGCCAGACGTTGCTACGGCAGTGAAGAATGCGAAGGCCGGTCAGGTTCAATACCGTACTGACAAAGCCGGTATTGTGCACGCTACCATAGGCCGTAAGTCGTTTGCCGATGCTGATTTGAAATCCAACCTTTTGGCGTTGCTTGATGCTTTAAACAAAGCCAAGCCAGCAACAAGCAAAGGTGTTTATTTGCGCAAGGTTTCGCTGTCCTCGACCATGGGTGGTGGTGTTCGGGTAGACCAGGCGACTTTGTCTGCTTGATGTAAAAAATTAAGCCCCCGCGTTGGTGTGAATGCGGGGCAGTGATCCGGCGTGCACCGAGAGCTACACTCACTTCAGGCAATCAAAGACCGTTGGGCCTGATGTCGCAATAGAGCGCGAATAGGGTTAATAGGTAAGGGAAGAAATTCCTAAGCTCCCAACGCAGATGGCGAGCCCGGACAAGTTTTGCAGTCTCTCAGTCATATGTAAGTCATTACATGTGAGAAAGAACTCCTGACTTCGGACGCCGTGTTCGAAACGATGTGAGGCAGGCAGCCACC
>CAYUDI010000270.1:0-2628 GCA_964443585.1 uncultured Bifidobacterium sp. | reverse complement strand
CCATGATCAATATTGCGGTAAAAGCCGCTCGTCGTGCCGCCTCTGTCATCACACGTGCTTCGTTTGAGATAGAGCAGATACGCGTGATTCACAAGGGGCACAACGATTTCGTGACCGAGGTTGACCAAGCGGCTGAACAAGCAATCGTAGATGTACTGCGCCAAGCTTATCCAGATCACGCCATACTCGCCGAAGAGTCAGGTGCGTCAGCCAATCATCACAAAGATAGTGAAAATGTGTGGATCATTGATCCGCTTGATGGAACCACCAATTTTATTCACGGCTTCCCACAGTATGCGGTGTCTATAGCGTTACAGCAGCGCGGCATAATTACACAGGCCGTCGTTTACGACCCTACTCGCAATGAACTCTTCACCGCCAGTAAAGGCGCCGGCGCCTTTTTAAACGACAAACGCATACGCGTAGCCAAGCGCGACAAACTCTCCGACGCGCTTATCGGTACCGGATTTCCCTACAGCGACTTATCTGGGCTGGACGAGTACATGAAGATGTTTCAAGCAATGACACTCAAATCCGCCGGGCTACGTCGCCCAGGGGCTGCTGCGTTAGATCTTGCCTATGTCGCTGCCGGTCGCTTAGATGGATTTTTTGAAAAGAATTTGAAACCGTGGGATATAGCAGCCGGTACATTGCTCATTACCGAAGCTGGCGGCATCGTAGGTGATTTTCATGGCGAAGCAGACTACCTGTACGAAGGCCATGTGATTGCCGGTTCGCCGAAAATTTTCTCTCAAATGCTCAATGTGCTGACGCCCTTTGCCTAGCTTTCAATTCATCTGATAGCGAAAGCCGCTACTCTGTTACACTCCGCTTCTTGCAGTAATTGTTCCAGTCTTTTTACTGCCCCCCCTGATTCATCCCCTCTGGCCTGTGACTGGCGCCCAATCGCGGCGGCGGGTCGAATTTTTTCCCCTATATATGTCATTTGCTGAACTCGGCTTGTCTGAAGCCATCGTGCGCGCTGTCACGGAAAACGGCTATACCCAACCTACACCTATACAAGCGCAAGCTATCCCTGCTGTTTTAAAAGGCGGCGATTTACTCGCCGGTGCCCAAACAGGCACGGGCAAGACAGCGGGCTTCACGTTGCCCATGCTTGAACGTTTGCTCAGTGGTCAACGTGCCGCGCCGCGTCTGGTGCGTGCACTGGTGCTCACCCCAACCCGCGAGCTCGCCGCACAAGTTGAAGAGAGCATTCGTACTTACGGCAAATATGTAAAGCTTTCGTCGGCTGTCATCTTTGGTGGTGTAAACATTAACCCACAGATACAGCGACTTGAGCGCGGTGTCGACATACTGGTCGCCACACCAGGTCGACTGCTCGATCTGCTGCAACAGGGCGCCGTCGATCTGAAAAAAGTTGAAATTCTCGTGCTAGACGAAGCTGACCGCATGCTCGACATGGGTTTTATTCGTGACATACGACGCATACTCGTTTTGCTTCCTGCTAAACGCCAAAACCTGCTTTTTTCTGCTACTTTTTCTGATGAGATCAAAGCATTAGCAGATGGCCTGTTGAACAACCCAGCCATGATAGAAGTGGCTCGCAGAAATTCTACCGTCGACGTTGTTTCACAAAAAATTTATGCCGTCGATAGAGACAAAAAACACCAACTGCTTACGCATTTGATCAGCGAGCGCAACTGGTTTCAAGTGCTAGTATTTACCCGCACTAAACACGGAGCCAATAAACTTGCAGAGCAGTTAAATAAAGCAAACATCAGTTCGATGGCGATTCATGGCAATAAAAGCCAGGCAGCCCGAACACGTGCTCTAGCAGAATTTAAAAGCAGCAAACTACAAGTACTGGTTGCCACAGATATTGCTGCACGCGGAATCGATATTGATCAGCTTCCACACGTCGTTAACTACGACCTGCCGAATGTACCCGAGGATTACGTCCATAGAATCGGCCGTACTGGTCGTGCTGGCGCCACCGGTGACGCTGTCTCTCTGGTTTGCGTTGATGAACACGGATTATTACGGGACATAGAGCGGTTTATTAAACGCGAAATTCCTACCGAAGTCATTGCAGGATTTGAGCCCGATCCGAATGCAAAAGCTCAGCCTATACAACTACGCAGCCAGGAACATAAACAACGCAGCGGTCCGAGAGTCAATCACCGCTCTGGTGGTCAGCCCGGTGGTGACAAGCGTGGTGGTGGCGGTGGTGCAAGACAGCAAGCAGGCAAACCTGCTCGCAGTGGTAGCAGCCAGCCGGCACAGGCAACTACAGCGCCGCGTAAGCCGGCTCCTCGTCCAGGTCTTGCAACCACATCCGGTAACAGCAGACCAACAGTGACAGGCCAACCTGCAGCCAATGCCAACCAACAAAGGCGTCGCAGCGGTCAGCGCTAGACCACGCACCCGGTTCAGATCGCGCCGGGTGTGCTACATTTTCTTGTTCTATATAAGCCGGGTTTTCATGCTCGGCTTGTTTTCATCAACACCCCAACTATTGCTTAACAGACCCGCATGAGCTCCAGCGAGCGCAACAACCACGACAGTCATACGCCGATGATGCGCCAGTACTTGGGCATCAAAGCGGATCATCCTGATCTCTTGTTGTTTTACCGCATGGGTGATTTTTACGAGCTGTTTTTTGAA
>CAYUDI010000269.1:1644-2630 GCA_964443585.1 uncultured Bifidobacterium sp. | reverse complement strand
CAGGGTGATCAAACCACCAGCAACAATTTTGAGTTGAAGATCAAAAAATCGTATCAGCTCACTGATAGCATCAGCCCTTATGCGGCTTTTCGTCTGGGTGAAAAGTTCAAGTACAACGGCAACCACTTTACTCACTACGCCTTCGACGGTGGGGTTAAATTTAAGCTGATGGATAACCTCGCATTCGACACCGGTGTGCGCTACCGTAACGCACTAAACAACAACAAATTTCAAGACGCTTTTGATAGAACCTATACCTATGAAAGTGTTCGGGTTCACGGCATGCTGCTGTTTGATTTAGACAAAAGCAACACTATTGGTTTGCGCTACAGCCAATCAAAAGCCGATGACTACGAAGAAGAACGAAAGAGCTGGCGTTTGCACTATCAGCATAATTACTGATTCAGTAACACAGCTCTTAAAACCACTCCGTTTGAAAAAAGCCCGCGACAACCTCGCGGGCTTTTGTTATTGAAGGATTCATTCGGCATCGATGCAATTAAGCTAACTGAGAAATTTTTCTGTGTCGTATTATCAATAAGAAAACGGCGATACTGACCTATGTGACCCTGCAGATCATAACTACGCTGATTTGCCATAAAAACCTAAACAAACACCAAGTTAATCACCCTAAAATGATAGGGATTTAACTGGGCAGGCAGGGATTTTATATTTCTGACATAATTCGCCCGCTTTCCTGACAATTAACTGACAAACAGTCAGACACCATGAGACGTCACTTACATATCAGTCCTCCAGCATCGCATATAGCTCACGCCCGTCTTGTCACGTATGGGCTGCATCATTGGCTCAAAGCCCTACTGATATTGATTATTGGTTTGTCGATTTGTTCGACGTCTGGCGCGCAGACAACGGCCGCAGAAACTGCCCCCATAGTGCGATTAAATATCGATGACTTGGTACGTACTGTACTTAAATACAATGCGTCGCTGCAAACAGGGTTGCGCTCAGTTGATATCGCCAGA
>CAYUDI010000269.1:0-1634 GCA_964443585.1 uncultured Bifidobacterium sp. | reverse complement strand
CTGCCCAACCCGCGTTTTGAGCTGGATACAGGTCGCAACAGTGCGGCGCATTCCGCATCACAGGCTGGCTCTATGGTTGGCGTGGGGGTGTCTCAGTTTATTGAAAATCCGGCACTGCGCAGTGCGCGTATAGATACTGCGCTCTACGCGGAAAACACCAGCGTTGAATCACTAGGGCAAATACGTAATGAACTAGTGGCTCAAGTCAAATTACGCTCGTACGAGTATCTGTTACGACGCGAAGAAGCACTCGCCGCTTCCGATGCACTAGCCTTACTGGAACAGATACGTGAACGCGTCAGGCTGCGTGTAGAAACCGGTGAAGCGGGTCGCTATGAACTGATTAAATCCGATGCTGAAATCATCAATGCACGACAAAAACAGCAAACCGCTCAACTGCAAATCGCGCAAGCAGCTATCTCGCTTAATCGACTCGCGGGCGGACAATTACCCCCTTCTTGGGAATTGGATGCGCAACTCAGTGACGTCACCGAAGTACCGCAGTTGTCTAATCTTAAATCAACTGCTCTGACCGACAATCCTGAATTGCGTGTGCTTGAATCTGAACTCGACAGAAATAAATCCCGCATCAATGAAACCTTTGCCAGTCGCTGGCCAGGGGTTGACATCAAGCTGGCACAAATTAATCAACCCGATGTACGTCAAAACTTGGTGGGTGTCAGCGTGCAGATACCGCTGCTCGATCAAAAACGCGGGCCGCGAGCAGAGGCCATAGGCGAGCGTGAACGTACACTTGCACGCCTCGAGGGTCGACGTGCCGAACTAATGCAACAGTTAGAGCTATCGTGGAAATCTGTCGAGATCGCCCAAATCCGCATCAAGGCACTCTCTGAGGGCGCTATGCGCGACGCAGAAGCAGCCCTTCGTGTCGCCCAAGCAGCTTATCGTTTTGGTGAGCGCGGCATACTTGAAGTGCTCGATGCTGAACGCGTTTTGCGCGCTGTGCGTCAAGATCTCTTGTTGGCTCGTTATCAGTTGCAGGCTTCACTTATTGACCTTGATTTGCTGGCTGGACGTTATGCCCGCACGCGAGACTAAATAAGATAAACAGCCCAGCCAGCCATCGTAAAACTATTCTTTTTTCCATACTGCTTACTATGAAACGCCACCCTCTTCTTCACGCTACCCGCCTGCTATTTTGCACAGTGGTCCTGTTTAGCTACGGATGCAGCAAGAATGACTCCGCGAGTGCTAAACATCCTGTGCCAGCGGCTGTCAAAACGAATCCCTTGGATGTCGTCGTCACACCCGAAATGCTCAAGCAATTTCAGATCGAGTCGGCCGAAATAGTCGAACTCGCTGTGATGCAAAAAGTCTCAGGTCGTATCGAAGCCAATGAACAACGCACGACACGCATAGGTTCTTCCATTACCGGACGAGTCACTCAGGTGATGGCCGAGGTGGGCGACCGAGTAAAAGCCGGGCAACCGCTAGCAAAACTCGCCAGCCCAGAATTAAGCAATGCTCAACTTGGGTTTTTACGTGCGCTTTCGGCCACCAAACTCGCTGAACGATCGGTTGAGCGTGCACAGCAATTGGTAACCGCTGATGTCATTGGTAATGCTGAGTTACAGCGTCGCGAAGTCGAGCTTTCTGTTTCGCGTGCTGAGTTA
>CAYUDI010000268.1:274-2637 GCA_964443585.1 uncultured Bifidobacterium sp. | reverse complement strand
ACAGTGCGGGCAGTTGTACCAAAAAAATTCGAGTACTTCTATTTTTTTACCGGTATCAGTGGGCTGTGGTGTTTGCAAACGCTGGTATTCCACACCCTCCGCTGGATCAGTCGGCGTAGCGGCCACCGAATATGCCATTAATCCAAAACTTGCTGCCACCAGCCAGTGGCTTAGTTGCTTTATCAGACGCATGATTTCCTCTGGGTTGATCGACTTACTCTACGAAACGAAAGAGAGTGTGTCAGATGATATCGATAAAAAGTTATTTCGGTACTTTGACAACGGCCGCATCGACGCCGTTATCAGACAAGCGCACACGCGCACGATTCATTGCTTCGATATCTGAAAAGGGCCCTACCCGTACGCGATACAACGTACCCAATTCTGATTTGCGCTCAGCTATCGTGGCCGCCACACCCATGAGTGCAAGCTTGGCCTTAGTTGCATCGGCATCATTGATCTCTCTGAATGCACCGGCCTGTAAATAATACGTAAAGCCTTCAGGCTGTGGTGCCGGAGGGGTGCTGGTAGCAGACGCACTCGGTGCTGCGGCCACTGGTGGCGATGGAATTGGCTGCGCTGAGTTGGCTGAATTGGCTGAGTTGGCTGAATTGGCTGAGCTAGCTGCGGCAGATTTTTCGGGGCGTGATTTTTCCGCTGCTGGCGATGTGCTGGGATTTGCTGTGGTTCCCGCTGCTGCGTCGGCTTTCGCCGCCTTGGCTGTTTTAGCCGAAGGCGGTGGCGCCACTGGCTCGACTATGGTGGTTTTTTCAGGTTCAGCAGGTTCTTCATCGTTAATACGTTCTCGACGTTCACGCGCACCACCCGGCATGGTTTTATTGGGGTCGCCCAATTCTCCTGCTGGTTGTGTTTGCTTGCTGATTTTGTCCACAAACGGCAGAGGCGTTTTCAAGATAGTCATCGCTACCCAAACCGCAACTGTCAAACCGACTATCAATCCGATGATAACGCCCGTGACCGTACCGCCACGTTGCCAGCGGCGTACTCGGGCAAGTGCATGTATAGGCAGGGGCATAGCGTTCATTATTTACATTCGTGATGGCGCAGATACGCCTATCAATTCGAGACCATTCCTGATGACCTGGCGAGTGGCCAGTAACAAAGATAACCGGGCCAGCTTTAGCGCTTCATCATCGACCAGTACTCGCTCTGCATTGTAGTAGCTATGTAATTCTCCGGCGAGGTCGCGTAAATAAAAAGCGACCTGATGGGGGCCGAGTTCTTCAGCTGCTTTTTTCAGCACATCAGGATACTCAGCCAGAGTGGCCATCAGACTGGCTTCACGCGGCGCGGTCAAGGGGGATACATCAACGCTGGTTAATACGCTTTCATCACCCGCCCATTGATTCAATACTGAGCATATACGCGCATGCGCATACTGCACGTAGTACACCGGATTTTCATCCGATTGGGCCAGCGCCAAATCTACATCAAAAACAAACTCGGTATCTGCTTTACGCGAGATAAGAAAAAATCGTACTGCATCGCGACCGCGCGTTAAATCACGCTGACCTTGAACATCGACTGCACCATCACCAGACGACCACTCAATCAAATCACGCAAGGTGACATACGATCCGGCACGCTTAGAAATTTTTACTTCTTCGCCATTTTTCATGACGGTTACCATCTTGTGCAGCACATACGATGGAAAACCTGCAGCGATGCCGACACCTGCCGCTTGTAAGCCTGCTCGCACGCGCGCAATCGTTCCGTGATGATCACTACCCTGCACATTAATCACTTGATGATAGCCACGCTGCCATTTAGTAATGTGATACGCGACATCGGGCACAAAGTAGGTATAGGTGCCGTCGGATTTTTTCATGACGCGATCTTTGTCATCGCCGTATTCCGTACTACGCAACCAGAGCGCGCCCTCCTGCTCATAGGTTTTATTCGCTGCGATCAACGCAGCAACTGCAGCATCCACTTTGCCATCGCTATACAGCGACGATTCGAGATAATAATTATCGAAGCGCACACCAAACGCCTGCAAATCTAAATCTTGTTCGCGACGTAGATAGGTGACCGCAAAGCGACGAATCGATTCGATGTCATGTACGTCACCCGACGCTGTAACCGGCTCACCATTGGCAGCGGATACGGTTTTCTTGGCTAAAAAATCTGTCGCTATATCAGCAATGTAATCACCGTTGTAGGCTGACTCTGGCCAATCAGCATCGCCAGGCTTATGCCCCAATGCGCGTGCTTGCACCGAGCTAGCTAAGGTAGCGATCTGAACACCCGCATCGTTGTAATAAAACTCGCGCAGCACTTCATGCCCCTGCGCTTCGAGCAGTGCGCAAATCGCATCACCCAATGCACCCTGACGACCATGA
>CAYUDI010000268.1:0-264 GCA_964443585.1 uncultured Bifidobacterium sp. | reverse complement strand
GCAGTGGGCCCGTCGGATTGGCTGACACAAATTCCACCAACACCTTGCTACGATTTGCATCATTACTAAAACCATAGCACTGCGCATCATTGAATATTTGCGTAACGATTTCCTGCTTCGCTGCTAACGCAACACGCACATTAATAAATCCGGGTCCGGCAATCTCAAGTGCGTCGATTAAACCCGTACGTGACGGGTTACTCATCACGGCATCGGTGATGGCTTGGGCAATGTCACGTGGATTTTTTTTCAGTGGCTTAGCAA
>CAYUDI010000267.1:0-2646 GCA_964443585.1 uncultured Bifidobacterium sp. | reverse complement strand
GTAATCCGCGCTGGAGACAAATGCGATTGAGAGTTGCCCTGAATCGCCATCCGCAGCGCGCATGGCCAGGGTTTTTAAAGCGCCGGCTTGTTGTAACAAGCGTCTGGCTTCAGGCAGTAGCGCGCGGCCAGCAGCAGTCAATGCCACGCTACGCCGCGTGCGGTCAAACAGCGCGGTCCCTAGTTGAGTTTCTAGCGATTGAATAGCTTGCGATAGCGGTGGCTGAGTCATGTGCAGGCGTTTGGCCGCGCGGCCAAAGTGCATTTCTTCGGCTACGGCGATGAAATATCGTAGTTGGCGCAGATCAGTGGTCATTCCGGTAAGCTCTGTAATATGTAAAAAGTATCAATAGTGCCTTAATCATATATTTGACAAGTACTTTGGCGCAAGGCAATGTGACGACTGTGACGTCTAACTAAGCATGGCCGGAAATAATCGCTCGAAAAATATTACCCAAGGTGTCGCGCGGAGCCCAAATCGCTCCATGTATTACGCGATGGGCTACAAAAAATCAGATTTCGATAATCCCATGATAGGAGTGGCCAATGGTCATTCGACCATTACGCCATGTAATTCGGGTCTGCAAAAGCTCACTGATGCCGCGATTGCAGCGACCAAAGAGGCCGGCGGTAATCCTCAGGTATTTGGTACGCCGACCATCTCAGATGGTATGTCCATGGGTACCGAGGGCATGAAGTACTCGTTGATCTCGCGCGAAGTGATTGCTGACTGTATTGAAACCTGTGTGCAGGGTCAGTGGTTGGATGGTTGTGTGGTGATTGGTGGTTGCGATAAAAATATGCCGGGTGGGATGATCGCCATAGCACGTACCAACGTACCCAGCATTTATGTGTACGGTGGAACGATCAAGCCAGGTAACTGGAAGGGTAAAGACTTAACGATTGTGTCTGCCTTTGAAGCTGTTGGCCAATTCACTGCCGGCAAAATGTCGGATGAAGATTTCGAGGGTATTGAAGTCAATGCCTGCCCAACAACGGGCTCATGCGGTGGCATGTTTACCGCTAACACCATGTCATCATCATTCGAAGCGCTGGGCATGTCGCTGATGTATTCATCGACCATGGCCAACCCCGATGATGAAAAAACACAATCCGCCGCTGAATCAGCGCGCGTGTTGTTAGATGCCGTGAAAGCGAACCGTCGTCCGCGCGACATCATCACGCGTAAATCGATAGAGAACGCGGTTGCAGTCATTATGGCAACGGGTGGTTCAACTAATGCGGTATTACATTACCTGGCGATTTCACATGCAGCAGAAGTGGATTGGACTATCGATGATTTCGAGCGCATGCGTAAAAAAGTTCCAGTCATCTGCAACCTCAAACCATCGGGTGAATATGTAGCCACTGATTTACACAAGGCCGGTGGTGTTCCTCAAGTGATGAAGATTTTATTGAACGCCGGACTGCTGCACGGTGATTGCATGACCATCACAGGTAAAACACTCGCCGAAGAATTAAAGAATGTTCCGGACGTTCCAGCCGCGGGACAAGACGTGATTCGCACCATCGATAAAGCGTTGTACAAAGAAGGTCACCTCGCCATCTTAAAAGGCAACCTCGCCCCCGAAGGATGCGTAGCAAAAATCTCTGGCCTTAAAAATCCGGTTATCACAGGCCCTGCTCGTGTATTTGATGATGAAGCGGCAGCAATGGAAGCGATCGTTGCTGACAAAGTCAAAGCCGGTGAAGTGGTGGTGCTGCGCTATCTCGGCCCTAAAGGTGGCCCGGGTATGCCCGAGATGTTGTCACCCACTTCCGCATTGATAGGTAAAGGCTTAGGTGAGTCCGTTGGCCTGATTACCGATGGACGTTTTTCTGGCGCGACTTGGGGCATGGTGGTTGGCCACGTTGCTCCAGAAGCGTATGTGGGCGGCACAATTGCCTTAGTTGAGGAGGGCGACTCGGTCACCATCGATGCTCACAAACTGTTAATACAGCTGAATGTACCCGACGAGGAAATAGCTCGTCGTCGTGCGGCCTGGAAGCAGCCTGCGCCGCGCTACACACGCGGTGTATTGGCAAAATTTGCGGCATTAGCATCAACCGCTAGCAAAGGGGCTGTCACAGGGTAGTTTTCAAAAAAATAGTAGGAAATTCGTTGGTCTAGGGGCGTTTCAAATTCAGAAACGCCCTTTTGTTAACGAATGTAAGCGTGAGCAACAAACCCGGGGTAAGGCTGCTAAATTCCTTACTGAGTGTGTAAGAAAAGGGCGGTAAAATTATCGGGTCAACAATTTATGGAGAGTGACATGAAATGTTTTCTGGTAGCCGCGATTGTTTTCGGCGCGATGATTTCCAACGCTGCACTCGCGAGTGAGCAGCTTGCTAAAGAAAAGAATTGCCTGGCATGCCATGCAGTTGAAAATAAACTGGTAGGCCCAGGATATAAAGAAGTCGCAGCTAAGTACAAAAGTGACAAAACGGCTGAAGACAAACTCGCATCAAAAATTATGAAGGGCGGCAGTGGCGTGTGGGGTCAGATTCCCATGCCCGCCAATCCTCAGGTTTCTGCAGCTGAAGCAAAGACATTGGTTAAGTGGATTTTGTCGCTGAAGTAATTTTTACAGATTTTTTAGAGCCTGTAAATTATTCTGTGTAAATACCGGCGGATCAGTTATTGGTG
>CAYUDI010000266.1:0-2667 GCA_964443585.1 uncultured Bifidobacterium sp. | reverse complement strand
CTTCTTTGCTGCGCATAGAGCGTGTTTCTTTTTTGTCGGGATCGTAGAGGCGTGTCTCTTGCCTGACGGTGCCGCCATCTTCTATGAGTTCTATTTGACGTCGAACTTCATAATTAATAGCTTCTTCTAAAAACCGGAAAGAATTTAAATTTTTGATTTCGCATCGGGTGCCATCTTCTTTTTGTCCTGCGGGTCTGACTGACACATTGGCGTCGCAGCGAAAGGATCCTTCTTGCATGTTGCCATCGCAAACGCCGAGCCAAACCACCAGTGCGTGTAGTGCCTTGGCGTAGGCTACCGCTTCAGCGGCACTGCGCATATCAGGTTCAGTCACTATTTCCAGCAACGGTGTGCCGGCACGATTAAGATCAATGCCCGTCATGCCGTGATAATCCTCGTGCACTGATTTGCCGGCAGCTTCCTCTAAATGCGCGCGGGTTAACTGTACAGTTTTGAGTTCAGCCTTACCGTCAGTTTCAAGTACAAACGATATCGTCCCGCCTTGAACTACAGGGGTTTCAAACTGGCTGATCTGATAGCCCTTGGGCAGATCAGGGTAAAAATAATTTTTACGTGCGAATATAGATTCATGCGCGATGGTGGCGCCGATGGCCAAGCCAAATTGTATGGCGCGTTCTACGGCGCCCTTATTTAATACCGGCAGTACACCAGGCAATGCAAGATCGACTGGGCATGCCTGCGTATTCGGCTCAGCACCAAATGCTATCGGTGCGCCGCTAAATATTTTTGATTCTGTGGTGAGCTGTGCATGTGTTTCCAGCCCGATCACGACTTCCCATTGCATAACGTATCCTTTAATTCTGTGCGGGTCGTTGCTTGTGCCAGTCAGTGGCAAGCTGAAATTGGTGCGCGATATTAAGTAGTTTGGCTTCAGTAAAATAATTGCCTATCAATTGCATTCCTACGGGGCGACGCGAATTTTTTTCACCCTGACCAAACCCCACGGGTATGGACATGCCAGGCAGGCCAGCCAAGCTGGTCGACAATGTGTAAATGTCAGCCAGATAGTTGGCAACGGGATCATTAATTTTCGAGCCCAGATCCCATGCCACGGTGGGCGCTACGGGGCCCATAATGACATCGCAGTGGGTGAAGGCTTGTTGAAAATCTTGCGCAATCAATCGGCGAATTTTTTGTGCTTGCAGATAGTAGGCATCGTAATAGCCATGTGATAGCACATAAGCGCCAATTAAAATACGACGCTTTACTTCGTCACCAAAACCTTCAGCACGTGTCTTGCGGTACATGTCTGACAAGTCAGTAAAATTTTTTGCGCGATATCCGTAACGCACTCCATCAAAGCGCGACAGATTTGATGAAGCTTCAGCAGGCGCAATTACATAATAAACAGGGATAGCCAACGAAGTTTTGGGGAGTGAAATTTCGACGAGTGTTGCGCCCAGTTTTACGTATTCGTTTAAGGCTGCTTGCACCGCATCGGCCACATCGCTGGCAAGGCCAGCACCTAAATATTCTTTAGGTACACCTATCTTTAGTCCTTTTATCGGATCAGATAAATGTCGTGAAAAATCTTCCTGCTCACGTTCTATGGATGTTGAGTCGCGCGGATCGAAACTAATCATGGTGTTTAACAGCAGTGCGCAGTCTTCTGCAGTCCATGCCATGGGACCGCCTTGATCGAGTGATGATGCAAAAGCAATCATGCCGTAGCGAGACACACTTCCATATGTAGGTTTGATGCCAGTGATGCCGCATAGTGCAGCCGGCTGCCGTATCGAACCGCCGGTATCAGTGCCCGTTGCGGCGGGTGCCAGACCGCCTGCGATAGCCGCAGCTGATCCGCCAGAAGAGCCACCAGGTACTGCCGAGGTATCCCATGGGTTTTTTACTGGGCCAAAAAATGAATTTTCATTGGATGAACCCATGGCAAATTCATCGCAATTAAGTTTACCTAGCGTGACCATGCCCGCGTTGCGGAACTGTTCCACGACAGTTGCATCAAATGGACTGGTGTAGCTGGAAAGTATCTTGGAGCCAGCAGTTGAGGTCCAGTCACGCGTGACGAAAATATCTTTGTGGGCTATGGGCAAACCGGTCAGGGGAGTTACGTCGCCGCGAGCGATGCGTGCGTCGGCTTGTTTAGCCTGCGCCAACGTAAGTTCTGGTTGTACATCGATAAACGCGTTGAGATGGCTGGAGGCGATGCGCTGTAAGTAAAGCTGCGCTAATTCATGCGCTGAAATTTTTTTGTTTTTCAGTTGCGCAGAAAGTTCTGTCAGTGTGTGGTTGTGCATGAACGAATGAGCCGCTGTGGGAGTTGACCACGCCGTAAGTGAACTACGACGGAAATAACTAATCGATGACCTTGGGTACCAAATACAGGCCGTCTTTGGTGGCCGGTGCAGGTTTTTGATAATCCTCTCGGCGGTTGAGTTCGGTGATTTTGTCTTCACGTAAACGCAAAGCTACGTCCTCCTTCCATGCGGCAATCGGATGTGACAAGGGCACTACGTCTGTGGTGTCGACAGCGCGCATTTGCTCGACCAGAGCAAAAATGCTGTTGAGCTTATCGAGTGCATCGTCGGCTTGTTGGGCGTTTAGATCCAGTTGTGACAACATGGACAGCCGGGCAATATCGTTTAGGGTCAGGGGCATAAGACGGGTGGTTGTTAGCTGTGCAGCGCA
>CAYUDI010000265.1:0-2668 GCA_964443585.1 uncultured Bifidobacterium sp. | reverse complement strand
GCTGGCAATACGATCAGCTTTACTCCAATGAAGTAGGCACTAATGCCACGTGCTTCGGAAAGACCTTTCAGTTTTAACCCTGCACCTACCATAAGTAATCCTAGTGCTATCGATGCGCTACCCATGCGCGACAGCAGAAGCGTTGCGACCTCTGGCAGCACGCCCCCGGACACATTAAATAACGTGCCACTAGCAGTAGCTAGCAACAAAGGCTTTATTGCCATCTCTGCAAGTAAGTTACCCTTGTTGCGATAGGCTAGCGCATGTACAGCAGCCATATTCGCGATGGGTACTGCAAAGCCTATGATTAATGCCATGAGCGAGGTAGCTTGCTCACCGCCCAAACGAAATGACACAGCCAGACCGATATACGAGTTAAATCGAAATGCAGTTTGTACGCCGGATTCAAAAATCATGTGACCGGGCTTAAAGAGCGGTTTGGCTAACCAGCCCAAAGCAATTCCACTCGCAACGGCGATCAGTGCTACTTGCAAGAGCTTGCCGGTGGCATGAAAGTCAAGCGGGGTACGCGAGGTCGAAACAAACAGCAACGCTGGAAAAAGTACGAAGTACACGAGTTTTTCCAGCCCGGCCCAAAAATTATTTCCCCAGTCTGTGATGCGAATGAGCAAATAACCCAAAAGGATGAGCAAAAAATCAGGTAGAAGTAATGTGAGAACGTTCATAAATGCATAGACAGTTGAAGCCCGATGGTACGACATTCGGCCAAACTCACTTGCGCTGGCCTAATTCAGTGTTTTTAATGGCTAGAAGTCACCTTGATGGTTGTCATACGCCGCCTCAGCAGAGACAATACGCGCCGACCCGACATTTAATGGGCTGTACGTATTTTTGGAGATTCCTATGATTCGTCGTTGCTTGTTTGCTTTGTTATGGCTTTTATCGGCGCTGGGTTTGAATGTGTGGGCACAAACGCCTATCGTTATCAAATTTAGTCATGTGGTGGCAAAAGATACTCCCAAGGGCAAGGCCGCCGAAAAATTCAAGGAATTGGCCGAAGCAGCTACTAAGGGGCGCGTCAAGATTGAGATTTTTGCCAACAGCACGCTCTACAAAGACAAAGAAGAATTAGAAGCGTTGCAGTTAGGTGCAGTGCAGATGCTGGCACCCTCAATGGCCAAGTTTGGGCCACTGGGTATTAAAGAGTTTGAATTATTCGATCTCCCGTATTTATTTACCGATCAGGCATCGCTAGAGCGCGTCACGAATGGCCCGGTCGGACAAGAGATGCTGAAGAGGCTCGAGCCCAAGGGTTTGATCGGCCTGTCGTATTGGGATAATGGTTTTAAGATCATGTCGTCGAATCGGCCCATGCATGCGCCAGCAGACCTCAGGGGTTTGAAGTTACGAATTCAGGCATCCAAGGTACTCGACGAAGAAATGAGAGTATTGGGAGCCAACCCTCAGGTGATGGCTTTTTCGGAGGTATATCAGGCATTGCAGACGGGTGTGGTGGATGGTCTGGAAAATGTACCCTCAAATCTGTACACCCAAAAAATGCATGAAGTACAAAAGCACATGACGGTAACCAATCATGGGTACATTGGCTATGCGGTCGTAGTGAACAAAAAGTTTTGGGAGAAACTACCCGCTGACATTCGTAGTCAGCTTGATGCTGCAATGAAGGAAGCGACGCAGTATGCGAACAAAATAGCACAGCAAGAAAATGAACAAGCGCTCGATGCAATTCGTAAATCGGGTAAAACCACGGTATATGTACCTACTGAAGCAGAAAAAAATGAATGGCGCAAAGTATTTCAACCCGTCTATAAAGCAATGGAAGATCGTATCGGTAAGGATTTGATCGCAGCGGCCAGCAAAGCGGCAGCGGCTAAGTAGGGTAGTTTTTTTGTACGCAACATAAGCGGACACATCACATGATGAAATTTCTTGATCACATAGAAGAATGGTTGATTGCCTTTTTGATGGCTGCTGCCACGCTGGTAATTTTTGTGGCAGTAGTCCATCGCTATGCTTCGGGACTACCCATACCATTAGTGCAGGATTTTCTGCTGCGACTAAATACCAGTTGGGCTCAGGAGATCACCATTTATATGTTTGTCTGGATGGCTAAGTTTGGCGCTGCGTATGGTGTACGTACGGGTATTCATGTGGGTGTTGATGTACTGATCAACCGCCTTGATACACCATTGAAGCGAAAATTTGTTTTGTTTGGCTTATTAGCGGGTGCTTCATTTACAGGGATCATCGCTTTATTGGGAGCAGATTTTGTCTACGAATTGTCGGGCACATCGAGTACCTCCGAGGTACTTGAAGTACCGATATGGATTGTTTACCTTGCTATACCGCTAGGTTCGGCCTTGATGTGTTTTCGGTTTTTGCAGGTAGGCTGGAATTTTGCTCGAGGCGGTGATTTACCCGTGCATGATCATGCACATGTAGAAGGTCTGGTTGAGGATGCAGCGGAGGGCAGGCAATGAACACGCTTTTCATATTTGCGTTACTCATCGCCCTGATGTTGAGCGGTATGCCCATATCGATTGCACTGGGTTTAACCGTACTGACCTTTTTATTCGCCTTGACTGACGTGCCAGTACAGGCCGTCGCCTTAAAGCTATTTACCGGCATAGAAAAATTCGAAATCATGGCGATTCCGTTTTTTATCTTGGCTGGAAATTTTCTTACA
>CAYUDI010000264.1:2241-2695 GCA_964443585.1 uncultured Bifidobacterium sp. | reverse complement strand
TAATTAGATGAGAATTTAGTGCACTCAGGGTCATTGCATCTATTTGGTTACTGAACATTTGGAAGGATTGATCCCGTAAACTGCACCATTGTGGACTTGGGGTCTATGTTCGTATGTACAATTTCCAGTTGCACCGACGAACTTACCTGACAACCCAACCCAGTTTTGAACTCCTCCATTAGATGAATTATTTCTTGCAAAATTTAACTTGTATTTATCACCATCGGCATCAGTAACCAGACACGTTCCCTCTACTTTAGGCCCCTTGCTGTCTGTGGTTGAAACGCCAGTGCATTCAGCTATAAACGTCGATCCCACTTTGATAAAAGATACGTCAGATTTTAAAGTTGTTCCAATCAATTTGATTGTGAAAACCGAATACTTCGAATCACCAAAATCATTGGTGGTTACCTGATACAGCCCACCACTGATACTCTCAACAGCTCCAGACTCA
>CAYUDI010000264.1:0-2231 GCA_964443585.1 uncultured Bifidobacterium sp. | reverse complement strand
GTCAAAGTTGTGCATATCGCAAAGAAGAATATAACTACTTGCCTCATTTTTTAGCTCCTTTTTTTATACGAGGAAATCCCTCAATAAAAATATAGCGCTTTTTTTCTTTGCTGTGCACTAACTCGTATTGAATTCATATGTAAAACTAATCCATGGGACTTTTTAAGAATGTCTTTATTAGTGAAATTGCCAAAAATTCGTCATTGTCGTTTTAAACAGCATGGTAAAGACCAGCCTTGTGTGGCCAATTAATAAGATCGTAGTTAGAAAAAAATTAACAAGGATTGGCTAAGTTCTACAGCGTCAATGGCAGCGTATGGTCTACATAAACAAAAAAACCACCCGAAGGTGGTTTTAGTAAATCTTGGAGGTCCGGGGCAGAATCGAAACTGGCTGAGGATGCATGATCCGGACCCAAATCACTTCCAATTAGAATTTAATTTTCTGTGTGAGGCAGCGCAGTAAGATCAATGCAGATTAATTAACAACAGCATCCTCATCAAGCCGATCGTGATTGATTTCTTCAACTGAGTTGAATAGGGATATTTGCTGAGTTGATCGCTTTAGATCGTCAACCTGCCTCTGCTATTTCTTGCTCCCGCCGATACCGCAATGATGAAATAACAGAGGCTACGATAAAGGCAATCCCAATCATACCGGTGACGATTTCAGGAACATGAAATTTCATGGTGATAAACATGATCAAGGCAAGGATACCGATCGCATAATGTGCGCCGTGCTCCAAATAGACGTATTCATCGAGCGTGCCCTGCTTCACCAAAAAGACCGTAATCGATCGTACAAACACGGCACCGATGGCGAGGCCAAGCATAATGACCACTACATCATTGGTGATCGCAAAAGCGCCGATCACACCATCAAATGAGAAAGAGGCATCAAGCACCTCAAGATATAAAAAGCCACCGATACTACCGCTTTTGACTGCCTTGGCAACGTCGCTTTCACCGGATTCTTCTTTCTCAAGCATGTTTCCAAGAATATCCACTCCAACGTAAACTATGATGCCCCAGACGCCGGCGGTCAGCACCGGAAGGTGATTATTAGGCTCCGCAAGCGCCAAGCTAGCTAGCACGACCGATAAAGCGATGAAAATAGGCACCGCCTGAATTTTGCCATAGCTGGCTATTTTCTCTTCAAAGTGGCCGGCCCAATGTAATTCCTTATCTTCGTCAAATAGGAAATTCAAAAAAACCAGCAGAAGGAAAACCCCACCAAAAGCAGCAACTTCATCGTGGTGCTTGGTTAGGTAAAAAGAAAATTGACGCGGATCGTGTATCGCGAGGTTCCACACTTCTGCGGCGCCAAGATCAGCGGTTTGCGCAACGATAACCAGCGGGAACAGCAAACGCATACCAACCACAGCCACTAAAATACCGACTGTCAGAAAAAGCTTTTGCCAGAATTCATTCCAATGCTTCAGCACCGAGGCATTGACAACGGCGTTGTCGAACGAGAGTGATACCTCAAGTACGCCCAAGATTAATGCAATACCGAAGCCAGTGAGTGCGGCTTCAGTACCACCGTGTTCATACCCCCACCAAGTCGCTAGTCCAAGACAGATCGACGCAAAAATAATTGAACCACTAAAGTGCCGCAAAGCAGACCTCCGATGTCATGTGTTATTGGGTTGAATTCTAATGAGACACTTTATTGAAATACTTTTTTATAGCGGGTCTGTGTTCTGCGCTAATGATTTAATCGTATTCAGCTTGGATGTAATTAGAATTGACTGTAAAGCCTTTGGTTCAGTTAGTTAGGACACTGTTCTACTATAACGAGATGGTACCACTCCACTGAAAAAACCCTACGGCGCTAACTCGTAAGGCGAGGACTGATGATTCCATACCAACCTTAGTAAATACGACGTATCCCGGCTGCGCTAAACACACAAGCCCCAACACATGAGCTGAGGCTTTCGCGAATTATTTGGTAGCCCGAGGCGGAATCGAACCGGGCAAAGGATGCCTAATTCATGTGGACATATGTCTACTGATTGCGCGAATGATAAAGTTTATAGAAGCCTGAAAAATTTTAGCTTTTATTTTGGCAATTCCTGAGATTTGGCAAATTAGCTATAAAGACTTGCGTGCCGCACTTGCAAAAAATTCGGGTCTTCGACTTCAATGAGAAAAAGACGGATGTAAATCTTGCTTCTGATATGTTGGCGGGAGCATGGACGGATGAATTTGATCAAGCCGTTTTGTGCAGCA
>CAYUDI010000263.1:0-2750 GCA_964443585.1 uncultured Bifidobacterium sp. | reverse complement strand
TTCCTTTCTATTTTTGCCGACAGATTTTCAGGCGCTGTCGTTCACCTCACCACAGACAACGGATCACCGTCATCTTTCGAGAGCATGTCTAAACAAGTCTCTGCTGCTACTGCATCGCTTAAAACGCACATTCATCAAAAAGACGAAATGCCCGCATCAGTAATCTGATACAGGCATTTATGTCCTTAATCGGCGGGCAAAATTTATTTGCGCAGCCCAAGTTTTTCAATCAGTGCGCGATAGCGATCTGCATCAGTTCGCTTTAAATAAGCCAGCAGGCTTTTGCGACGATTGACCATCATAATCAGGCCACGACGAGAGTGATGATCCTTAGCGTGGGCCTTGAAATGACTGTTGAGGTCATTGATACGAGCGGTTAATAAGGCAACCTGGACTTCCGGGGAACCCGTATCATTTTGACCACGTGCATTGGCCGCAATGACCGCGGCTTTACTTTCTTTGTTTACTGGCATTTTACTTACCTTTCACATGCGGTTACCGGAGAGCGAACCCCAGGAGCCGTGACAACGTTAAAAAATTGACCACAAACGGTCAACAGAGAATTATAACTGAAAAGCTCCGACGCTCCCAGCTGACCGCCCATAGGCCCGCGCAGAAACAGCACAAAAACGAGGAATTAATACAAATACGATAACTTTTTGCTGTTCCAGGCCGCCTCCACTTGAAATCTTACATAGCCGCCATATCTGATGGACACAGGGACAAACCCGTAAACCCCGGGCAGCCCCAGACATCATTGATCATTTTTATAGGAGAAAGCCATGAACCTCATTCTGCGTAAGCGCTCCCCTTACCCTATCTCATCGCGCCATCTGAACGCGTCGTTTGGCGGCCTGCTTGACACTATGGTGGAAGAACTTCTTACAGTACCAGGCAACACCGTTCGCGAGGAAGCCAACTACAGCCCGCGCATTGAAGTCAGAGAAAACGATCAAGCCTATATAGTCGAGGCTGATTTACCGGGCGTGACTAAAGACAACCTAAAAGTTAGCGTTGAAGGCCAGCGAATCACGATCGAAGCCGAAGTACTCCGCCAAAGTCAAAGCAAAGAAGGCGAAAGCGTCATTCATACTGAGCGAGTAGCCCGCAAATACACGCGTAGCATCGAGGTAGCAAACGATATCGATGACACACTCACCGTCGCCAAACTAGAAAATGGCGTGTTAACACTCAACCTACCTAAAAAACAAGCGTCTCAAAGTCGCTTGATCACCATCCAGTAATCATCCCTGCGCATGGCGGGAGCACACCGCTCGTCATGCGCAAATATTTTACGATTACCTTCAGAGCGATCGTTCTAGCCAAAGCTCCCCTCATGTGCAGATTAAGTTTTTCTACAAAGAAATTTTTTTACGATAAACCGCTGATCTCTTTGCAGTATTAATTCCCATAGCACATCAAAAAATGCTCACGAATGAAACTTTTTTAAATGGTTTGCTACAGATTAGGCTCTTAACAACCCCGTCGATTTGGAGCAACGTCTATGAGTGACCCAGCCTCGCGCAAAACAAGAAATAGTGATTCATTCGTAAGTAGTAGCGAAAGCCGCGTTGAGTCCAGCAACGATGAGCAATCTAAAGAAAAAGAGGAATCCAAATCTAAGTCGCCTCCAGTTATGAAAACCAATACGAAAAAACACGACCAACAGGAGGCCTACAAAGCAATGGATGATGAAAGTTCAACTTCAAGGGCTACATATGCCGAGAAAAATCATAATATCGGCAAGAACTTTGAAACAGAAATTGATACTACACGGGAATTAAACGCTAAAAAACAGAAGTGGGCGGAATTTTCTAAGAAGATTTTTCCAGATGGAAAATTATTTTTAACAAGACTTAAAAGTAAGGAAATACAAGATTTAGCCGAATGGATAAACACAACATCTATTAGTAAACTAACGGACCTTCAAATTAAATGGGATGAAGGAGTTATGAGTGAAATGGACTACAAAGCGGCCAAAGCGCTAGCCAGTGTTATTAAAAATAAAACCACGATTACTTCTCTCACAATAATTCAAAGCGACATTGACAACAAAACTGCTGAATTTTTTGCCGAAGCATTTGAATCAAATTCCCAAAGTACGATAACTAAGCTTAGCTTTTATGCAAACAAGATCACTGCTGGAGGTGCCCAAGCATTGTTCGAAACACTAAAAACAAATACAACGATCACCTTGCTTAGCCTTAGAAGTATGTACCTCGAAGATGAGGGCGCCAAAGCCTTAGCCAAAATACTAGAGATCAACAAGACAATCACCACAATTGATCTTGCGTATAACAAGATCAATGCAGAAGGCGCCCAAGCCTTGGCCAAAATGCTGAAGATAAACAGGACAATCACCTCGCTTTATATTGAGGGTAACAACATCGCCGATGAAGGCGCAAAAGCCTTTGCTGAAGCACTAGAAAACAACCCAAAAATCACCTTACTTCATCTTTCAAGTAACAACATCGTCAGTGAAGGAGTCAAAGCCTTGGCCGAAACGCTAAAAACCAACACGACCATCACCACTCTTCATATACAGTTTAACCATTTCGGAACTGAGGGAGCCAAGGCCTTGGCCGAAGCACTGACAACCAACACGACCATCACCACTCTTGATATTCTTGATATCTACTTCAAAGGTGACGGCTTAACCTATATCAAAATGATTAATCAGCAGTGCGCGCTTAACGCCCAAAGAGCTCAGATTGAAAACAACATCGCTGGTGCATTGGATCTATTGACCG
>CAYUDI010000262.1:0-2769 GCA_964443585.1 uncultured Bifidobacterium sp. | reverse complement strand
GCGTGCGGGTGGGATTCGAAGGGTTGGGCTTGCAAGCCCAACCGCGGCCTGCGGGATGTAGGCGAATCCCACCCTCTCCGCCAGTAACACATCAAAACCCTCGCAATTTATTGCGGGGGGATTTTATTTTTATCGGAGAGAGCACGCAAGCGTGCGGGTGGGATTCGAAGGGTTGGGCTTGCAAGCCCAACCGCGGCCTGCGGGGTAAGGGTGAATCCCAGCCTGACCACTAATTTTCAATGTTATATTTTTACTAAAAACCTTAAGTTGTTTCTAAATGTAACCATGTTGTGTAACGCTGTCGAACTGGTTTGTGTGTATATATTATTTGCAGTCCACATGAAAGTATCCAAGCCTCAAAAAACCTTTTTATCCTCAATCCAACTTTACTAATAAAGACCAGAAATTTTTTTTGGAACATTTAAAATATGGAATATTCTGATTAATTTAAGTCTGGTAAGTTACGTTTTATTTTGGACTTTTTTTGATTTTTTAATTTTTTTAATAAAAATTAGAGAAAAATACTTTTCTATTTAATATAAAAATACTCTCACTATGGAAAACCTTCCAAGTACGAATACGTTGTCGGTCAAGACCAGCATGCCAGTATTTTGGTTTAGCTTGCATGAACACTTTGATGTGCTGCTGCAGGCAAGAATCGGTATTGATGAAATGAGGGCGAGCCATCCCGAGAGTACTCCATCGAATGTAAAAGCTGTTTACATGAGTCCATGGAAAAGCCACACATTAAATCCACGTTTCGCCCCGATCTGTAATCTGGTTGAGTCGCTGGCAAAGAAAGTTTCTTCTGAAGAGTTGAAAGCCGATTTGGATCATCTCAACCTGGATATCAAGGTTACGGATTGCTGGGGAGTAATTTACGAATCCTCAGATCATACAATTGCTCACATGCATTACCCCAGTGATTTGTCTGCAGTGCTTTATTTAGAAGCAGATGAAAATTCTGCACCTATCGTCTTTGGTGACGGACTTGCAGTACAGCCGAGGCCAGGTCTACTTGTCATATTCCCAGGTATTCTGCTGCACGAAGTACCTGAAAACAAATCAAACCGAGTGGTGGTTGCTATGAATCTTCAAAAGCTACCTAAATTTTTGAAGTTTTAATCCGTCTTATTGAATGCCGTAGAGCCTGTTATTGCCTTGGGACTTCATCAAATTAATTAAGGCCTTACAGCAATTTCGTTTTTGACGGCCTTAACACCTTTGACTTGCTTGGCGATACGCTCTGCAGTGTTCCTTTCGAGCGCACTTTTAGCAAATCCTGAAAGCATCACAGTGCCGTTCAAGGTCTCTACGCTGATCGATGTACCGGCCACATCTTTGTTCTCAAGTAATTGTGCTTTTATTTTTGCTGTAATCCCCGCATCATCAACGTAAGCACCAACTGATTCCTGTCCACGAGACACAGCACAGCCTACCGCTAGTACTTCTACAACACTCAACATAGTCACAAAAATAATGGGCTTTAAGTTCATGGTGGATCCTTTTAGTATGGAATAATTAACGCTGCACATGATCTCTAGGAAAACAATGAATGAATCTTGTTAATCATTAGGTTGAATTACATACACTACAGATAAACCAACTACAACGGTTTGCCACAGTGCCTATTTTTTACTTACAAAATATAGATATTTTGATGTGCCTCATATTTTTGATATGGGCTTGCATATTTCGTGGCCAAAGTTGATTTGGCAGGCTGTGCTGCATTTTTCATTTTTGGTGGTTCCAGTACCCAACGTCTATTTCTACCCCTTTCGTAAGCAATCTAAAGTAACCTAGGCAGGTTCGTAAATAACTAGCTGGAGGGGATAGTGAGCGCTAATTTTCAAATAAAGAATAATCGCCGACGCCAGATACTAAGAGGCGGTGCTGCTCTAATGGGTACAGCCGCGCTTGGTTCTCTGGCTGGTGATGCGCTGGCTGAACCGGCATCGATAGAGCTGCCGTTTGCTAACGGTAAACGTCTGCTAGCTGCTTATCCAGAAAAGCGCCCTTTGATAGTGCTCACCTCCAGGCCCCCTCAGTTAGAAACGCCGTTCGAGGTATTCAACGAGGGAGTGATTACACCCAACGATGCTTTTTTTGTTCGCTATCACCATTCTGCGATTCCTACATCGATAGATGGTGACAAGCACGTCATTTCTATTGGCGGTGCCGGGTGTGGTAAATCGTTTCAACTGACAGTTGATGAACTGCGTCGTCAATTCAAACCTATTGATTATGTGGCTGTTAATCAGTGCTCAGGTAATAGTCGCGGTCACTTTAATCCGCGTGTAACAGGAGGTCAGTTATCTAACGGCGCAATGGGTAATGCGCGTTGGGTGGGGGTACCTTTGAAAGATGTACTAGCACGTGCAGAAATTAAAGACAGTGCGCGCCAGGTAGTTTTTAACGGTCTTGACTTTCCAATATTCGGTGGCGGTGATTTTGTTAAGTCGCTCGCTATTGAACATGCGATGGATGGTGAAGTTATGCTGGCCTATCAAATGAATGGATCTGACATACCTATGCTTAATGGCTACCCAGTCAAGCTAATTGTTCCAGGATATTTTGGTACGTATTGGATTAAGCATTTATCTGACATAGAAATTGTAGAAAATGACTTTGAAGGTTTCTGGATGAAGCCTGCTTATCGTATTCCGGATAACGACTGTGCATGCGTAGAGCCAGGCAAGACACCGAGTGCAACCAAGCCTATTGAGCGTTTTACAGTGCGCTCATTTATTACCTCAATCAAAAATGGCG
>CAYUDI010000261.1:0-2769 GCA_964443585.1 uncultured Bifidobacterium sp. | reverse complement strand
AAATAGTGCTAAGCCTTTAATAGCTACCATCACATGTTGTGATTGAAATAGCTGATCTTTAGAGAGGCTGGCAGCGGCTCCATCGGTGAGTGTCTTTGCATCCCCTAAGGCCGCACCAAGTTTTGCATAAAAACCAAGCGTAAACAGACCACCTTCAATATCAACAGCCGAATCATTTTTGATCGTGCCCGAATTTGCCAGCGAGATAGCGTAGTACTCATCGCGATTGGCTTGCAGTACTTTTAAGGCGTCTGCCAGCATGGCTGCACGCTGCGCATAGGTCATGGCTTGTAATGCGAGACGACCATCGTTACGCGCGAATGCAAAAGCTTCTTGCAACCCCTTTGCAGCGCCACCGGTGCGGGCGAGTGCTTCCCCCGTTACAGGGTCGAGCAAGGTGTGCACTGCCTCGGCTTCTGGTTGCCATTGGCCGCTTAAATAATTGGTGAGTAACGATGTCATGCGATCAGAGTCCTGTGATGGGTGATGAAATGCCGGTGTAACAGCGCCTAGTTACAGCCATTATTTTTTCGGCAAGATAATACTGAATGGATAGCAGCTTCACGTGAATCTGCAAGGTTTTAGTATCTAAGCTATTGATTTATATACCTTAGCTGTACATGTCTGAGCTAACCCTAGCTAATGGCTGCGCTCATTCAGTATTTCATTAATAACTTATAATGCAGTTAACTTCGATACTAAATGCAATATCTTGCAAGCGTCAACCCGATACAGTGATTATGGCTAGTGATACTGACGATACCGACAAAGATCCTTTTTTGATTTCTCTCGGGGAGCGTCTGAAGCTTTTGCGTGCACGTCGTGGCTTGACGCGCAAAGCCTTGGCGCACATGGCCGATGTCTCTGAGCGCCACGTTGCCAATGTGGAGTCAGGCGTAGGGAACGCCTCGATACAGTTTTTGCGCCAGTTGAGCGGGGTACTTAACTGTTCCTTGGCGGAGATGACAGGTGATGAAACCGCTTCGTCACCTGATTGGTTGATGATTCGCGAAATTCTTCGAGGTCGCAGCGATAGCGAACTTGCCAGGGCGAGGGCCTTACTTGGAGAGATGTTTGATACACCAGCGAGTGAATACTCACGTCGCCAACGCATAGCCTTGATAGGTTTGCGTGGTGCGGGTAAATCCAGCTTGGGCGTGCGTCTTGCAGAAAAATTGAGTGTGCCGTTCATAGAGCTATCGGCACAGATAGAAACCTTAGCAGGTTGCAGCATTGCAGAAATTCATGCCTTGTACGGGCAGACGGCTTATCGTCGCTATGAGCAGCGCGCATTGGAAGCCGTTATTCAACAATACACACACGCCGTTATTGCTACACCGGGTGGCATGGTGTCTGAGCCTGCAACGTTTAATTTTTTACTCTCGCACTGTTACACCGTGTGGCTGAAAGCCTCACCTGAAGAGCATATGGAGCGCGTACTTGCTCAGGGAGATAAACGACCCATGTCAGGTAATCGCGAGGCGATGGATGATCTCAAGCGCATCTTAGAAAGCCGTGCTCAGTTTTATTCAAAAGCAGACAAATTGGTGGATACCAGCGGTTTATCAGCACAACAAGCCTTTGCTGAATTACTGGAGCATGTGCTGTAAGTTGACGACCAGGTTGTTTCAATTACCTTAGGTATATATGAGCACTTACCAAGCATTAGTTCTCGGTTGCAGCGGTGCCATAGGCGAGGCCTGGCTGGCGTACTTTCAGTCTGATCCAGATTGCCATCGTGCTGTAGGTTTGTCGCGTAGTGGCACTCCCGCATTTGATCTGGAAAATGAAACCAGTATGGCCGAGTGCGCCGCTTTTTTAATTAGCGAAAATGGGTCGCAACCTACAGGCCACTTTGCATGGATTATCGATGCTACTGGTGCGCTAACAATTAATGGTCTGGGGCCAGAAAAACGACTCGATGCGCTCAACTCGCAACAATTACTGAAACAATTTGAGATCAATGCTGTCGGTCCTGCGCTGCTGATTAAACATTTTTCACCTTTGTTAGCTATTCATGAGCGAGCTGTTTACGCCACCTTGTCTGCGCGCGTAGGCAGCATAGAAGACAACCACAAAGGTGGTTGGTATGGCTACCGCGCTGCAAAAGCAGCACGCAACATGCTGTTGCAAACTGCTGCAATCGAACTATCCCGCAAGCGGCGGTTGGCAGTGTTTGCCGCCTTACAGCCCGGCACCGTGGCTTCACCGCTGTCGGCTCCGTTTGCTTCAGCTGATCACACAATCACGCCCGAGGCCTCAGTAACTCAGATGATGGCGGCGTTGAAAGAGCTACCCGCGATTGGTCGCGCCCATTTTGTGGACTACGCTGGCTTGAGCATTCCTTGGTAAGCCCTATTTAATTGGGCTGGGGGCGGTGCAATTAAGCATTTGTTGGTCTTACTAAAATGCAATATAATGCGTTTTGAGCAAATTAATGCAGCATATTGCAACCGGGTGGCCCATGAACCAAGCTGAAACTATCAATTTCGTTGACTTCGCGACCTCGCCTGAGCACTACCGTCATTGGACTTTAGAGACAGACGGGCCTATCGCAACGCTAACCATGAAGGTCGATGAAGACGGTGGTCTCCGCCAAGGCTACAAACTCAAATTGAATTCCTATGATTTGGGTGTGGACATCGAGCTCTATGATTCAATACAGCGAATTCGTTTCGAACACCCTCAAGTACGCTCCGTTGTCATTACCGGCGGACGCGATCGTATCTTTTGCTCGGGCGCGAATATTTTTATGCTGGGCTTATCCTC
>CAYUDI010000260.1:0-2770 GCA_964443585.1 uncultured Bifidobacterium sp. | reverse complement strand
AGTGCAAATTAAGCGACTTTCTTATCGAAGAATTGCTCATCTTCTGTTGAACCATGCAACGCGGTCGTGGACGACTGACCTTGCTGAATTGCCTGTGTCACGGCATCGAAATAACCCGTACCCACTTCACGCTGATGCTTAACGGCGGTAAAGCCCTTTTCAGCTGCTGCGAATTCAGATTCCTGCAATTCGACGAACGCTGTCATTTGATTGCGTGCGTAGCCGTAAGCCAGATTGAACATAGAGTAATTCAGTGCGTGGAAACCAGCCAAGGTGATGAACTGGAATTTGTACCCCATAGCACCGAGTTCTTTTTGGAACTTAGCAATCGTGGTGTCATCCAGATTTTTCTTCCAGTTAAACGATGGTGAGCAGTTATACGACAGCATTTTGCCTGGGAACTTGGCATGAATGGCTTCTGCAAATTTTTTCGCGAAAGCCAGATCAGGCTTGCCAGTTTCACACCAGACCAGATCAGCGTAAGGCGCATAAGCCAAGCCACGAGCGATCGCTTGATCAGCGCCTGCATGGGTCTTGTAAAAACCCTCTACAGTGCGCTCACCCGTGCAGAAAGGCCTGTCGATAGGATCGACATCGGAAGTCAACAGATCAGCGGCTTCTGCATCGGTACGTGCAACCAAGAGGGTGGGTGTACACCAATACCTTGCCACCCATGTGACCGCATTTTTTCACTGAAGCCAATTGATCTTCAAAGTGAACGCCCGCAGCGCCAGCTTCGATCATGGACTTCATTAATTCGAACGCATTCAACACACCACCAAAACCTGCTTCAGCGTCGGCTACGATAGGTGCGAAGAAATCGATATCGTTTTTGCCTTCAGACCACTGAATCTGATCAGCGCGCTGGAAAGTATTGTTGATACGCTTAACAACCATCGGTACGGAGTTAGCGGGATACAGCGATTGATCGGGATACATTTCACCGGCCAAATTCGCGTCACCGGCAACTTGCCAGCCAGAGAGGTAAATAGCTTTGAGGCCCGCCTTAACTTGCTGCATAGCCTGGTTACCAGTCAATGCGCCTAGGGCATTAACAAACGGCTCAGTGTGCAGCAGATCCCATAGCTTTTCGGCACCACGTTTAGCCAGGGTGTGCTCAATTTGTACGGAGCCACGTAGGTTGACCACTTCTTCAGCGGTGTAATTACGCTTAATGCCTTTCCAGCGTGGATTTTCAGCCCAATCTTTGTTTAATGCCTGAATTTGCTGTTCGCGAGTGGCCATAGTGCTTTCTCCTGGAGTAAGTTACGCAAGGGGGTATAAAACAAAATCCGATAGAAGAATCTTAGGCGGTTTTTTGCGCGGCAACAAGGTCTTATATAAGACATATAAGATAAATTTAATTGTTTTAAATCATAGAGTTAAATGTGTCGTTTTGCGATGCGGAAAGTAATTTCTCTGAATGAAATAAAATAGTGCTGCCCTGCACCGGGTTTTGTTTCGCAATATGAAAATATTATTTCATATTGCGAAAGATCGGCAACCCCAATTAAGCTACCTCAAAGCGCACTTAATCCAGCTTTTCACGGGATACCAAAACACCATCAATATCGGCATAAATCCAGTCGCCGGGATGGACGATCACACCCGATACGGTCACAGGGCAATCGAGTGTGCCCTCGCCTTTTCGGCCGCTGCGGCGTGGAATGGTGGCCAGGGCAAAAATACCAACGTTGCAAGTCTCCAGCTCTAAGGTGTCGCGCACAGCGCCATAAACAATCACGCCTGCCCAACCATTTTTTTCGGCCAGTGCACCGAGATTGCCACCGACGAGTGCGCTGCGCACACTACCACCGCCATCAACCACCAGAATATGGTTGTCACCCGGCGTCTCCAGCATCGAGCGCACCAACGCGTTGTCTTCAAACACCTTCATGGTTTTAGCAGGGCCAGAAAAATTCGTGGCCTTACCAAAGCTACGAAATATCGGCGGAATGGCTTGCACGCTACCCTGAGATAACTTCTCCTCGTTGGCATCGCATAAATCACATGTAGAAAAACTCATAGACATCTCCAACGCAGTTTGGATAATCATTGTAAATCCTGTTGGATGAGACGCTCCTGAGTCGCACTTAATAAAAAAAGAACCTAAAAAAAATCGGCAGACCGCGGTCTGCCGATTGCTTGCTCTGAGTACTTACAGTGCGTCGTTAAACTGCTGCTGCTTTTCTGAAACCCAGCTCTGATCCAGCGACATCGATTTCAATAACATCTTTGGGACCAAATCGCCCTTGCAGTATGGCTTTGGATAGCGGGTTTTCCAGCTCTTGTTGTATGGCGCGTTTGAGTGGCCTGGCGCCATACACCGGGTCATACCCCGCTTCAGCCAGTTTGCGTAATGCGGCATCTGAAATCGTCAAGCCTATTTCCATTTTAGCGAGACGTTTTTCTAAGATGCCCAACTGTATGCGCGCTATCGATCCTATGTGTTTATCATCTAGCGAATGGAAAACAATAATTTCATCAACCCGGTTTACAAACTCGGGACGGAAATGGCCCCTGACTTCAGCAAGTACTGACATCTTAACCAAAGCAGGATCGCTGTCTTCCATGGATTGTATTTTGTGTGAGCCAAGATTAGAGGTCATCACAATGACTGTATTTTTAAAATCGACAGTTCGACCCTGACCATCCGTCATACGTCCATCATCTAACACCTGCAACAGCACATTAAATACGTCCTGATGCGCTTTTTCTATCTCGTCGAGCAAAATCACGCAGTAGGGCTTGCGTCGTACAGCCTCAGTCA
>CAYUDI010000259.1:0-2777 GCA_964443585.1 uncultured Bifidobacterium sp. | reverse complement strand
CGGGCAGCGGCAGTCCTTTGTCGCGGGCCGCCAGTATCACAGCCGTGCTCAGCGATCCGCCTGCCGAATCGCCGGTCGTCGCGATATTCGCTGGATGGTAACCCTGTCTCAGCAACCACTCGTACGCTGATAAACAGTCGTTGACGGGTCCTGGATGCGGATTCTCCGGAGCTCGACCGTAGTGAACGATCAATGCGCGGCAGCCTGTCGCCTTTGCGAGATGCCCGAACATCTTCCGGTGCGAGTACATTGAACCAACGATATATCCTCCGCCATGCGTACATAGAAGAACGTGCCGATCGCTCGAGTGTTTGGGTATTGCCCACATACCCGGAACACCGTTGCAATCGACTTCTATGTAATCAACCTCTCCAGGCTCGGCGCCCAGGTCGCCGACGTGCTCCATCAGCGAGCGCATTTCTGGCAAAGGCATGTCAGGGTTTTCGCCGAAAGTCTTCAGAAAGTGCGAGTAGAGCACCTTGATTGCATTGGATTGATTACTAGCCACATCACCCTCCCCATGTTTGTGGTTACAGCCCGGTACATATTGCGGACTACGACAGACACGTCTCGCGGTCAATCACCCAAGCAAAGTCAGCTGAGCGTAAACCCAGAGTAGCCATTGTCTGCGCTCTCCTTGAATTTGGACAAATACGCGGGCAGACCTAGCGGGAAGTTCAGGCTTTCGACAACCTTGCCGGGGATGTTGACTCCCGTGTACCAGGATTTCGCTTTAGGGAACAAAGTCATCGCCCAGAAATCTGCGATCAGTTTTCTCCAAGCTTCCTGAGCCTCTGGGAGCGCCTCCACGCGCGTGATTTTTTTGTCACGCATGTACTTGATCATCGCTACCAGCATGTCGCCTTGATACTCTGCGCTGGAGGGGCCATTACAGAAGCCACAGGGCGATTGCGGGCCGTATCCGAAAAGCATATTCGGGAAACCCGCAGTCGCTATGCCCAGATGAGTTCGAACACCGTCAGCCCAGACTTGCTTGAAGTTTTTGCCCTCGGTACTTCGAATGTCCATGCTGGTCAGGCCGCCAGTCACTGCATCGAAGCCGGTCGCAAAAACAATCAAATCCACCTCGATTTCACCATCTTTGGTGACAATGCTGTGTTCTTTGACGCGCAGTATTGGCGACTCGTTTAAATCTACGAGTTTGACGTTGTCCTGATTGAAGATCTCGTAGTACCACTGCTCCAGCGATGGCCGTTTGGTACCGAATGGGTGCGGCGCTTTGGTTGGGGCTAGCATCTCGGCAATGGCTGGATCTTTGATCCGCGCACGGACCTTGTTGCGCCAGAATTCGTAAGCGTAATGATTGGACTCATCAACGAAAACAGTGTCCTGGAAGTTCGCCAGCCAGTACCGAAAGCCGCCCGAGTTCCAAAGGCTTTCGTAGGTATCATTACGCTCCTTGTCGGAGACTTCGGTGGCATTCTTCGGAATGAAGTCAAAACCAAATCCGGCAAATGAACCGCCTCGCGCCTCAAACAGGGCAGGTAATTCTTCCCTCATCTTGCGATTGTCCTCGTCGCTCAACGTCTGCTGCTGCATAGGCAACGCGAGATTCGGGGTTCTCTGGAATACCGTCAGATGCTTTGCGCAGTGGGCCGCCTCCTGCGCAACCTGGACACCGCTGGCGCCAGTGCCTATCACCGCGACCCGCTTTCCGGTCAGATCCAGACCCGACTGCGGCCACAGCGCTGTGTGGTGGCATTCACCCTTGAATGATTCGATGCCTTCAACCTTTGGAATATGCGGCTTCGATCCAAATCCCGTGTTTGCGATCACCAATTGTGCGCGGACTGGTGCCTTGCCTTCGGGGTGCACAATCCACTCCCGTTTGCCTTGGTCGAACTCCGCCGAAGCGATGCGTGAGTTAAAGCTGATGTCTTTGCTCAGTGAGAGCTTGTGGTCGACGAAGCTGAAATAGTCTTGCATCTCCTTCCAAGACGGAAAAAGTTCAGACCAGTTCCATTCTTTCCAGAGTTCGTCAATAGAGTACTGATAGATCTGGCAATGGGTATCGGTACGCGCACCGGGATAACAGTTCCAGTGCCAGATGCCACCCAAACCCGAGCCTGCTTCGAACAGATGTACCTTGAATCCAAGTTCCCGCAAACGATAGAGCTGATAGATACCCGAAAAGCCTGCGCCGATTATTAGAACATCGAGTCTTTGGTCTGAAGAATTAGTCATTATGCGCCTTATGAAGGGTGTCGAATGGTCACAGTCAGTGCACGTCATCCGCAAATATGGCTGAGACGGCATTGGCTCTAACGTAGACGATGCCCAGCGCGATTACAAATACTTCTTTAGTCGATGTCAGATACCTTTCTGGTATGGAGCCCCGCAGGATCTCTGCAGAGACCGAGGCGCTGGTGTCGCTCCATGCAATATCGCTGGTGTGTAACTAAACTGAATTAAACTAAATTAAACATAATCACTGGAAGTAAAACTATTCGCTTGCAAGCGCAAAGCCGTTCGCAGGCATGCCGCGTGCGGCATGAATTCCCTGCTCACCCCGCGTCCCGCGGTTTCATTCTTCGCCAAAGTCGAATCATCAATAAAAAAGCCATCCCAAAAACCGGATGGCATTTTCATTGATGGTGGAGGGGGCGGGAATCGGCTCGTAAGCCGGTGCTCGCGAAATATCGCTCGCCCGCTCGGCCAGCGCCAAGCAATGCTTGGCGAAACCCTGGCCTCTCCCCGCGTGGACGCGGGTTGATATCACCACAAACCCCCAAATAAAAAACCACCGCAAGGGTGGT
>CAYUDI010000258.1:0-2778 GCA_964443585.1 uncultured Bifidobacterium sp. | reverse complement strand
GATCGGCTCGCCTTCTGGCGAGCGAATTACTGCATCACTAAACTGAGATTTCATGGAATTACTACAAACGATAGCGGCCTTTGTCATAGTCATAGGTGTACTGGTTACCATCCACGAGTTTGGTCATTATCTGGTGGCGCGATGGTGTGGTGTGAAGGTTTTACGTTTTTCTGTGGGCCTGGGAAAAGTTATTTGGTCTCGACGCTTAGGTCCGGATCAGACCGAGTGGGCGCTATCAGCCATACCTTTGGGTGGCTACGTAAAGATGCTTGATGCTCGGGCCGACGATGCCGGAGACATACCCGAAGCTGACCTTGCCCGAGAATTTACGCGTCAACCTGTATTACGGCGCATAGCTATCGTTTCTGCTGGACCATTGGCGAATTTTCTGTTGGCGATAGTGATCTTCGCCGGGCTGTATGTCTATGGTGTGCCTGAGCCTTTATCGCGAGTTGAAATTAAGCCCCAGAGTTTTGCAGAGCAAGCAGGCTTACGCTCGGGTGACCTCATAGTGTCCGTCGATAATGAACCGGTTCAGTCTTGGTCAGAGTTTCGCTGGTATTTGCTGCGCGGATCAATGAGCGGCGAACGTTTGAAATTGACAGTTCAGGGTTTGAATGCGGCTTATCGTCCCGAGTTGCGCGAAGTGAGTTTGGATTTGTCAGCTATTTCGCCCGAGGAGCTCGATAAAAATCTGGTAGAGCAGGTTGGGTTGGAGATGGCGCGGCCACCAGCGATACTCGGCCTAATCACACCCGACGGGCCAGCAGACAGGGCAGGTTTTAAAGCCGGTGATCAGATAATCCAGATAGATGGTGTGCCGATAGTTGATGCTATGGCCATGATAGAAACCCTGCAATCGGCACCGGGCAGGTTACTTACTATCGAGTTTTTGCGCGGTGATCAACGTTTGTTTTTACAGGTAACCCCTCAGTCAGATCAGGTAGGCGAAAAATCTGTTGGTCGAATTCTTGCCCAAGTTGATTTATCAAAAGCCTCGGTAATCGTTAAGTCTGAACCGCTGGAAGCGGTTACGCGTGGTGTTCGTAAAACCTGGGAAACCAGCGCCATGACGCTGACGATGCTTGGCAAGATGTTAACCGGCGAAGTATCGTTGAGAAATATTACCGGGCCTCTTACCATCGCTGACTATGCTGGACAAACAGCGCGCGTGGGTTTGATTAGTTTTCTATCATTTATGGCCTTCATCAGCATTAGCTTGGGAGTAATGAATCTACTACCAATTCCTGTTCTGGATGGAGGGCATTTGTTGTATTATTCGCTGGAACTTTTTTCAGGGCGACAGGTCCCCGAACGCATAGGCGAAATTGCTCAGCGCGCCGGGCTTGGCATTCTGATGACACTGATGGCTGTAGCTTTGTTCAACGATATCGTTCGCTTGGTCTGGTGACCGTCGCAATGCCAGGCTGCGCTGGCATAACTTCCACTGAATACATAGTTGATGAAACCCGATCCCGCGCGCTTGACTTTGCCCTTCATTCCTAAACTGATTGCAGCAGCTGTATTTGCCCTGTGTGCGGGCCAGTCTGTTGCAGTCGAGCCTTTCACTGTGAAAGATATCCGTGTTGAGGGTATACAGAGAACGGAAGCAGGTACGGTATTTAGTTACCTACCTGTTCGTGTAGGCGACACCTTCAATGATGAAAAAGCCGCAGCGGCTATCAAAGCCTTGTATGCCACTGGATTTTTCAAAGATGTTCGGGTTGAGGCAGACGGTAATGTACTCGTCATCATGGTCGAAGAGCGACCTGCTATCGCGAGTGTTGATTTCACTGGTACCAAAGAATTCGACAAAGTCCAATTAACCAAATCCCTCAAGGACCTAGGGTTGGGTGAGTCGCGCATTTTGGATAAATCCTTGGTTGATCGTGCTGAGCAAGAACTCAAGCGTCAATATCTTTCCCGTGGTTTGTACGGCGTGCAAATAACAACGACTATCACGCCACTTGAGCGTAACAGAGTAGGTGTAACATTTGCAGTAGACGAAGGCGAAGTTGCACGCATCAAAAAAATTAATATTATCGGCAACAAAGTTTTTAGCGACTCTGATCTACAGGATCAAATTAAATTGAGTACGCCGGGATGGTTTACCTGGTACAGCAAAGCTGATCAGTATTCAAAGCAAAAATTAGCAGGTGATATAGAGGCGCTACGCTCTTTTTATTTGAATCGCGGATATCTTGAAATGCAGGTTGAATCGACTCAAGTAGCGATTTCCCCTGATAAAAAAGATATTTACATAACGATCAACATTATTGAAGGTCAAAAATTCACTGTTGCAGATATTAAGCTCGATGGTGAGTTGTTGGGTCGTGAAAATGAACTCGAGTCGTTAGTCACCCTGAAAAAAGGCGATGCCTACTCTGGCGAAAAAATGAATGAAACCACGCGCAAAATTACTGAGCGCATGGGAGTGTTCGGTTATGCCTTTGCTAATGTAAATGCTAGTCCGGATATCAATCGCGAAAAGAGCGAAGTCACCTTTACCATTTTTGTTGATCCGGGCAAGCGCGTCTATGTGCGACGAATTAACATAGGTGGCAATGACCGCACGCGTGATGAAGTGATACGCCGCGAATTCCGCCAGTTTGAGAGCTCTTGGTATGAGGGTGACAAAATCCGATTGTCACGCGACAGACTGGGTCGTTTGGGATTTTTTATCGATACCAATGTCGACACAATCGAGGTGCCTGGCGCACCCGATCAGGTTGATTTGAATGTCAATGTCAGTGAAAAACCCACCGGCAACGTAATGAT
>CAYUDI010000257.1:0-2779 GCA_964443585.1 uncultured Bifidobacterium sp. | reverse complement strand
ACAACTTACTCAACGTAAGCTTGTATGTACCTAAACTAAGTACACGGTCACTTACTATCACTCTTGGTGACACGTATCTCCTTGAATTTTAGTAACGCTCATATATTAATCAGCCAATTCATTAAGTAAAAGATAATGAGTTTTTTCTGTTACATATAACGGTATATAATCCAGAAAAAACATCAATAAATCTAACTATACTTAGTAAAGAATTATGCTTTCAAATTTATTACAGACATACTTGGGTACTAAAGAATTTGATCAATTCATGGATCAGTTCTATGAAACTGTTAGTCAAAGTGATTTGGTTAAACATTTTTTTCTTCTAGCAAAAAAGCCAGCGATTATTCAAGACTTGAACCGGTATTGGCCTTATTTAGTGCCAAAAAGCATACTTGAATACAGAAAACCGCCAACAGCCACATCATCGTACGAAATTCAGTTACCGGAGCGACAGTTCTCAGAAATTGTGCTCATTATGACTAAACTATTCAGAGAATTAAAATTCAGCTCGGAACATGCTCCTCAATTAATTCATGAAATTTTAGAGATTATTGAAGAAACACGAAGTCAGACTGCCGATACTTCGCCTTCTGTTTTAAGCACTAAAGAGGTCAATCCGGACATGATTTTGCTTTTTTTAAAGCGGAACAAAATCAATTCTGAAATCATGCCGTCCAAAGCAATCAAAGCAGAAAAAGGACTAGCGCATGAATCGTGGATACGCATTGATGATGAAGAACAGCAGGTAATCATCTATGGAAAAATTTTTATTAAAGACCAGGCATTCGACGATCAACTAGCTGAAATCATTCAAAAACAAGAAGAAAAAGAAAGCATCGTCAGCCTTAAACTTGTACGGAATGCTGGACCTCAGCATTTTTATGCTAGTCACGCGGTTCCTTTCGACAATGGCATACCGATACGGTTATTTATCCGCTATCTACATCGCTTCAGCATGGATCTTGCCGCTGTATATAGCTTTGATAAAGAATCTATATTGAAGAAAAAATCATAAATCTTTTCGAACTAAATTTGCTTTTTACATTACCTTGTAATGTGGTGTAAATATTTGTGCAAATATTCTGCTAACTTGTAGCGCCTCGTCTTTTAAGATTCGCAATTTGTCTCCATGTCAGACAACTCCATTAGAATCTATCAACAAACTACGCCCACACGGCTCCAATGCCTACTTTTTATCAGGTTTAAGACTTGATGAAGACTTGATTAAGACTTGAAACACTCAACGTGTAAAGTGATTACATGCCTGCTGCCATAATTTTTGATATCGAAGCTACCGACAAAGATAACCCCGTCTTAGTAGAAGCCGCCTGGGTTGCGCTGGAGGGGATAAGCCCCTTTACCCTTGGCGAGGGGTTTCATCAACGCTACAATCCTGGCAAACCTATCAGTCTGGGAGCGCTTGCCACTCACCATATCCTTGATGAAGAACTAGTCGATTGTCCGCCTGCCTCCAGCTTCAGCCTGCCATCGGATGCTGTCTACCTTATAGGCCACAACATAGATTTCGATTGGGCCGCTATAGGCCGGCCAGACATCAAACGCATCTGCACACTAGCATTGTCGAGAAAAGTCTGGCCCACATTAGATTCTCATAGTCAGAGTGCACTACTCTATTTTGTTGATCGCCCACACGCACGAGAAAAACTGCGCAGTGCACACTCCGCTCAAGCTGACATCCATATTTGTGCAACCTTGCTTGAGCATCTGTGCCATGCATTAAACATCACGTCATTAGAGGCGCTCTGGCAAGCGTCTGAAAACGCCAGACTGCCCACTCACATGACTTTTGGTAAACACAAAGGATTGCCACTGGCCGAAGTACCTAAAGACTATGTGCGCTGGCTGCTTGATCAACCCAATACCGACCAGTATGTGAGGCTGGCTTTCATGGCTATTAGCGGGAAAAAGCACTGATTTTTTCCTCTAATCCCAAGGATCAATGACTAGTATCCTGCAATCAAAAAATCAATCGTGTTTGGGTTGGTTACGGCTGAACCATGTGCACTGGCAACGGCCGCTATTTGATGTTCGGATGGACCATGAGCGTTGTCATGTGTATTTGAACTGCAGATTCGTCATCGCGCATCCACATCTCGCCGTCTTGTATCGTGACTTGTAACTGCATACTGCGCTGACAAAATTTTTCAAGCTCCATGGATGTTGCTGCAGCGATTTGCATAACTCGCAAATTCTTTGCACGAGCCAGCTTAGCTTCAATGGACTTCCACCATACCGATGCACCACTGCTATAGGTATAAATTACTACCTGATCAGCCCTGCCGCAGGCTTTCAAGACTCGACGCTCTTCAGGTTGGCCAACTTCTATCCAATTCTGTATTGAACCAGTCAAATCTTTTTGCCATAGATCGGGTTCCTCTGCATCAGAAATCCCTTTGCCAAATTCCAGTTGTTCATGTGCATGCAGCGCAAATACCATCACCCTTACCATCATCCGCTGCACTGTTTCGGATGGATGGCATGCAATGGCAAGCGCATGCTCAGCGTAGTAATGCCTATCCATATCCGCAATCTGGAGGTTGGCTTTATAGATAGTCGATTTAAGCGCCATAGTAGGAGTAGTCTTTATGGATAATTCCAACGATGTACAGTGAGCGTTCAGAAAATTTGGGTGAGGGTGCTACAACTTTGTATAAAAAGCTTCGTGCGCAGAACATAGAGTGGCGCAGACTTGCATTACGTTCAGGGTTTTGGCTAATGAAGCAGCAGGAACGTTGGTGTCGTGCAGTAAATTATT
>CAYUDI010000256.1:0-2811 GCA_964443585.1 uncultured Bifidobacterium sp. | reverse complement strand
TTACTTACGCTGAACCTGCCATCGGCACACTAAAACTGGCCGGTTCACTGGTCGATCCGGAAAAAGCCCCGGCGCTTTATTACCTGCTCATGGTGCAAACCGAATCGACCGTGCTGCTAGTGGGTATGGGAGTGGGTCTGGCAGCGATTATCGGTACCATGCGCTTTCTGTATGACTGGAGCCTAAAGCCGCTGATCTACATTTCCTTAATCCCCGGCGTTCTTCTGACAGCTTACTGCGCCATGGATGCCAATCTTTCGTCCATCGTTGGTTTGGCATGGGACTGCGGCGGAGTAACCACCGGCCCGGTAACCGTACCGCTGGTTTTGGCATTGGGTATTGGTGTTGCCAGCTCAGGCGGTAAGGGCGATAGCTCACTGTCTGGTTTCGGTATCGTGACCTTGGCATCTATTTTCCCTGTGGTCGCTGTGCTCGCACTGGGCGTTTACTTCGGTTTTACCGTTTCAGTTGATGAAATGAAGGCAGCCAATGCCGTGGTGTTCCAGGCAGCTCAAACGGCTTCTGGTGGCACTACTTCCATGTGGGACGAGATTTTAATGGGCCCCATTAAAGACGGCGTTCAGGCGATCGTGCCTTTGGTGATCTTCTTGATGTTCATTTTGTTTGGTGTACTGCGTTCACGTCTGCCAAATGCATTCATCATTATTTATGGTCTGGTGCTGTCAGTGATTGGTATGTGCGTATTCAACATTGGTTTGAAATACGGCTTGTCAGCACTGGGCGAGCAAGCAGGTAATGTGATACCTGGCTCCTTTGCCAACATCACCCTGCCTGAGTCGCTACGCATGGCTGGTGAGGATGGCAAATACGGACCGTTATACGGCGGCTTCTGGGGCGTGATTATTGCCTGTCTATTCGCATGGGTCCTGGGTTTTGGTGCCACCTTGGCTGAACCTGCATTGAATGCACTTGGTGCAACTGTGCAAAACATGACCAACGGCTCGTTCAAGAAATCCATGCTGATGTACTCGGTAGCGTTTGGTGTGGCAACCGGTATTTTGCTGGGTGTAACCAAACTCATCTTTAACTACAACCTGCTCTACATCCTAGCGCCGGGCTACATCATCGCAGTGGTTCTAACGATGTTGTCGTCAGAAGAATTTGTGAATATTGGTTGGGATAGCGCGGGTGTTACTACCGGCCCTGTGACCGTACCCCTGGTATTAGCTATGGGCCTGGGATTTGGCGGTGCAGTTAACGCGGTTGAAGGTTTCGGTATTCTGGCTGCTGCATCGATTGCACCTATTTGCGTGGTTCTGGCGCTGGGTGTGTATGTTCAGTACAAGGTCAAACAAGGCCTGCAACGAGCCGATGACTAAGCTTCAGAAATCGAACTAGCAATTAATATTAAGGGGAAACGAATGGCCAAACGTAAAGTTACAAACATAAGCGAAGTCGCTCTGATCACCTGCGTGGTGCAAAAAGGCCTAGCAGATACTATTAATAATTCGCTGCTCGAAGTCGGCGTACAGGGTTCCACCGTCCATATGGGCGTGGGTACCGGTGTGCGTGAGCGTCTGGGCATACTGGGCGTGGCAGTTGACGTAGAACGCGAAGTGATCAGTGTCATGGTCCCTCAGGATCAGACCGATCGTATCTTCGAGCGTATTTTTCTCGCTGGCAGATTAGACACGCCGGGCATGGGTTACATCTATGTGACTCCGCTCATACAGGCGGCGACTTACATACCGCCTAACCTCCTGAAAGACTAACCCGTTGATTTATGACAGGAGGACACTATGAGCCAACAAGATAACCCGGCTATTCCGTACATTGACTATACGCGTGAGATCACCTGCGTTTTATACGAAGGTGGTGCGCACGTGCTCATGGAGCTTTTGCACCACAAGGGCATCAACGAAACGTATTACTACAACGTTCGTGGCAACCCTATCGGTCGTGCTTCATTGGCTGGCAATTTGCCGGAAATTCCGAAAACCGAGATTCTTCATGCCACTGTGTCAGCCGACCAGGCCGACTATATTTATCGGATGCTCTACGAAGAAGCGAAGATGGATGAACAGGGTAAGGGCGTCATATACGTGAACCGTCTCAGCCGTTCGAGCCAGATCACTGTGCCCAAAGATTCTCATGTAGGCGTCTAAGGCTAGAGCCAAGACCCAAACAATAGCCACTCGATTTCAGGAGATATTTATGAGTGATGTCATTAAGAATATGATTGCAAAAAGTAAGCGCGCGATTTTCGATGTCGAAGCGATTGTCCAATTCAACGTCGGCCAGATTCAGGTTTCGCGAAGCACCATTGAAGAAAATATCACCGATGCCCAGCAGAGCTATCTGATTCACGCTGCGGGTAACCGTGAGCTGATCATGCGCACCACGGATGATGTTTTCCGTAACCGCATCATGATGATCGAGCAATTGAACCCCACGAATACTGACGAAGAAGCATTCCAACTGTCTATGCTTAACCGCGTAAAAGTTGAGTATCTTGATCATCGCACCAAGATCAATCGCAAGATGTCGACCATTGCACTGAAAATGGCAGATGCCATTAAGGCACTCGGCGAAGTCAGTGACACTTTCTCCGAACTCAATGAAGAAATGGTTAACTACATCGACGAGATCGCTGACTCCAACGGTCAGTGGATGGACGGCGAACTCAAACAGCAAATGGGTGCTGCTAGCCACCACGGCAACGAGATGCGCGTGCAAGAAATCGAAGAAGTTGCGAAATCTATACGCAACAGCTCGGTTGAAACGCGCAAAATCATCGAAGACACGTTCCGCACCGGTGTAGAGCTCAAAGAAAAGCTCAACAACACTCAA
>CAYUDI010000255.1:1858-2833 GCA_964443585.1 uncultured Bifidobacterium sp. | reverse complement strand
AAGACCATTATCTTTAGCAAATGTTTCGTAAATTAGTACTCCACCCACAGACAAGCTGCCTAACAAATCGTCCATCAGCGGGCGATGCAGGTAATTTGTGACAACAATGCCGGCAAATCGGTCGGGCAACAGTGGCCAATCGGTGTGGCTTGAACTATCGCTGAGCTCCAGATCGATGCATAACGTTGTGATGTTGTCGGTTTGGGTAGCCGCCATCGGTGTGACATCTTTATCAACCGCCAATACGAAATGCCCAAGACTTGCTAGATGACGCGCGTGGCGACCACCACCACAGGCCAAATCCAGCACACGGCTTTGCGGTGGAATGAGGCCAGCAAATCGATGCACCCACGGTGAACACACGTTTTGCGATTGATGGAGTGTCATAACCGAATTAGTTATATGACAGGCCCATTTCTTCACGCACATCGCGCATGGTTTCTTGCGCGAGCTTGCGTGCTTTGTCGCATCCGTCAGCCACGATCGCACGTACCAAGGATGGGTCATCCAAATATTGTTGTGCGCGTTCGCGCATGGGTTCTTGTTCTTTCAGAATGCCATCAATGACAGGTTGTTTGCATTCAATGCAGCCTATGCCTGCAGTCTTGCAGCCTTTCGTTACCCATTCGCGAGTGGCATCATCGGAATACACCACATGAAACTGCCAAACAGGGCATTTATCCGGATTGCCGGGATCGGTTCTGCGTACGCGCGCAGGATCCGTGGGCATGGTGCGGATTTTTTTTGTGACGGTGTCGCGATCGTCGCGTAACGCAATCGTGTTGCCATAGCTCTTGGACATTTTTTGTCCATCCAAACCGGGCAGTCGTGAGGATTCAGTCAGCAAAGCCTGAGGTTCTACCAATATCAGTTTGCGGCTACCTTCGAGATACCCAAACAAACGCTCGCAATCAATCATAGAAAGATTTTGTGCATCGTCGAGCATGGCCTTGGCTTGTTCCAAAGCGTCTTCTT
>CAYUDI010000255.1:0-1788 GCA_964443585.1 uncultured Bifidobacterium sp. | reverse complement strand
AGTACCCAGCTTTTTCACTGCTTCTTTTGCTTTTTCGTCAAAATCTTTTTCACGTCCATACAAATAATTAAAACGCCTGGCGATCTCGCGCATCATTTCTATGTGCGGCACTTGATCTTCACCTACGGGCACCATGCTGGCGCGATAAATAAGTACATCAGCCGCTTGCAGCAAGGGATATCCCAAAAAACCATAGGTTGCTAAATCACGATCCGATAATTTTTCTTGCTGATCTTTATAGGTGGGTACACGTTCCAGCCAGCCTAGTGGCGTAGACATGGACAACAACAAATGCAGCTCTGCGTGCTCCGCAACTTTCGATTGAATGAAGATGGTTGCCTGCGAAGGATCGATACCTGCAGCAAGCCAGTCAATCACCATGTCCCAGGTACTGGATTCGATTATTGACGGATCGTCGTAGTGCGTAGTTAACGCATGCCAGTCAGCGACAAAAAATAAACAGGGATGCTCGGATTGCAGTCGAACCCAATTCTTCAGCGCTCCGTGGTAATGGCCAAGATGCATAGCGCCGGTGGGACGCATGCCAGAAACAACGCGATCTGGATACATAACAATCTCAGGTCAATAATAATTTAAGGGGAGAAATCAGAATATTCAGCAATGCATTAGCGCCAGTAATAACAGGCACCATCCAGTAGTTCAGCAGATTTAACATCATCAAACCAATCATGATGAAAAATCCGTAGGGCTCCAGGCGCGCAAAACGAAAAGCATAGCGATTGGGGAGCACACTGGTAAGTATGCGGCCTCCATCAAGCGGTGGAAGAGGAAACAAATTAAATGCGAACAAAATCAAATTAATTTTCACACCCGCACGTGCAACCTCATAAAAATAGGTTTCGTCGATGTCGGCTGCATCCAGCACAAAAAACAGTGCCATCCACAATAGCCCCATGAAAAGATTGGCCATAGGGCCTGCCAGAGCGACCCAAGCCATATCTCTTTTCGGTTTTCGCAATAGCGAAAAATCGACTGGCACAGGTTTGGCATAACCAAACAAAAAGGGACTTCCGATCAGTGCCAGCACCAAAGGAATCAGCAATGTACCAACCGGATCAATATGCTTGGTTGGATTCAAACTCATGCGACCCTGTGAGTACGCCGTCAGATCGCCAAAGTACTTTGCGGCATAGGCGTGTGCAGCCTCATGCAGAGTAATCGCAAACAATACGGGTAAGGCATAGACCGCAATGGTCTGGATAATCTCGTTCATTGACCAGATTTTATCAGAGTGACTACGTCAACCCGGGCAATCACGTAAACAAGCTCGCGTCTCCGCGGCCTTGGCGCACTATGAGGGGAGCCTCTCCGGTCAGATCAACCACCGTCGTAGGTAACAAGCTACAACTACCGCCATCTATCACTAACTCGATTTGCTTCTCGAGCTGACTACGTATGTCGGTCGCATCATTCATAGGATCATCAGCACCCGGCATAATCAGCGTCGTACCGAGCAAAGGCTGACCTAATTCTTCTAGCAAGGCCAGAGCAATCATATTTTCAGGAACTCTCAGGCCTATGGTCTTGCGGGAAGGATGAGAAAGTCGGCGCGGAACTTCTTTGGTGGCTTCCAGTATGAAGGTATAAGGCCCCGGGGTGGCAGACTTAAGTAATCGGTACTGGGTGTTATCTACTTTTGCGTAATTGGCAATCTCGGACAAATCACGACACAGCAAGGTCAGATGATGCTTGTCATCCACGCCGCGAATTTTTCTCATGCGCTCGACTGCAGATTTGTCATCTAAATGACAAACCAGGGCGTAACTA
>CAYUDI010000254.1:0-2913 GCA_964443585.1 uncultured Bifidobacterium sp. | reverse complement strand
TGGGGGCAGTGAGACACTGTCTAATAAAAGAAGGGCCGCGCCTCACAAGGGCGCGGCTTTTTCATTGGGCTTGTTAGAATTCGTGTCTATTCACTTGCCGCGACGGCCTTACCATGTTCAGCTACCGACACGCATTTCATGCAGGGAATCACGCCGATGTGCTCAAGCACATGGTTTTGATTCAGCTTTTGCAGTACCTGAACCAGAAAGAAACACCCTATATGGTGATCGACACCCATGCCGGTGCCGGAACTTACTTACTCGATGGTGAGTACGCCACCAAAAGCGGCGAAGCCGATTCAGGTATAGGGCAGCTATGGGAGAGTCAAGATGCACCGGAGATCGTCACTGATTACTTAGATCAGATACGCGAACTCAACCCTTCCGGTCGCCTGCGGCACTATCCGGGATCGCCTTTTCTGGCCGAGCACATCATGCGCGAGCAAGATCGTTTGCGTCTCTTTGAAATGCACCCGACAGATGTGCGCCAGCTACAAGAAAATTTTCGTAAGCTCATATCGCACAAGGTAGCCAACGGTGTGGAATTACCCGCACGCGGCAAGCGCGTGATGATACAGCGTGCCGATGGGTATGGCGGCCTTAAAGCCCTGTTGCCACCACCTTCGCGCAGAGCACTGGTACTGATTGATCCTTCGTATGAAGATAAAGACGACTACCGCCAGGTTCGTGTTGCTGTCGATGAAGCTCAAAAACGTTTTGCTACTGGCACCTACGCAGTCTGGTATCCGGCACTGGCGCGATTAGAAGCCCAGCAATTGCCTGAGCGTTTAAAACGCTGCGCAGCATCCGATTGGTTGCATGTGGTGTTGTCTATAGGTGGCTATGCCGAAGGTCAGGGCTTGCACAGCAGTGGCATGTTCATCATTAATCCCCCCTGGACACTCAAAGCCAAGTTGGAGCAGGCATTGCCCTGGTTGGCCAATGTGCTGGGTCATGGCAATGGCAGCTTCCTGGTCCAATCAGGCACAGCTGCACGGGCGCCCAAAGAGCGCAGCGCATGAACAAAGCTTTTGTAAAAGAATCCTCGGATGATGAGGATGACGATCAAGCATCGGGGCTGCCACCGATACCACCCGGCGCTAAAAATTACATCACTCCAGAAGGCTATCAACGCATACGCGAAGAGCTGTTTAGTTTGATTGATGTTGAGCGGCCCGAGGTGGTAAAGATAGTTCATTGGGCGGCGTCGAATGGCGACCGCTCTGAAAATGGCGACTATATTTATGGCAAACGCCGCCTGCGTGAGATAGACCGCAGAATACGTTTTTTAACCAAACGACTCGATCTGGCGCAGGTCGTTGACCCCACCATTCATCATGGCAGTGATCAAGTTTTTTTTGGGGCCACCATTACGTATCTTAATCAACAAGGTGTCGAGCAAACCGTAAGAATCGTGGGTATCGATGAGATCGATCCGCTGCACGGAAAAATCAGTTGGGTCTCACCCGTTGCACGCGCATTAACCAAATCCAAAGAAGGCGATATTGTTACGCTCATGACCCCTTCAGGCCCAGACCAGCTGGAAATTATTGCTGTCGAATACCCCGCACCAGTCTGACGTAGAATGTAATGTTCTTAAAATTGATAGCGGCAGGATGATATGGCTATTGTTTTCCCTACACTGAACCATCCCTTGCGGGCTTTGCTCGCAGCGGAAATTCATTCTCGCCCACCGATACGGCTAGAGGCGCCTGAGCGCATCACGCATCTGGCCGTTTACGGTCGCAATGAAGCAGAAAAAAATCACACTATCGGCGTACAGACGCAGCTACTAACCGACTTGTGCATTCATTATGGTGTTACGCCACCGACGACAGAAGCCAAATATTTTTTCCATGACTTTGGTGTCTTTCGCCTGAAGTGGGAAGGCCACAGCGAATTCTCTAGCTTTACGTTTGTTTCCAGCGTGAGCACTGAATTAACATCGCAGAGTTTGTTTGATCACATGCCATCAGATGAACTACCAGATGATTGGCTTTTGCGTTTGCAAGGCAAGCTGATGGTGGCAACACACATTGTGCTCGAAAGAGCCGCTATGGGGTCTGATGAAGCCGTTCCTCACATGCGGCAGCTGTTTGACAATAACCCTATTGTCGGTAGCGAAGTGTCTCAGGCGGCGCAAGTCTGGACAGATTTTCAGATTCATCCCAGTGGTTTCGTGCGCTTTGTGGTGCGTGATGCAGGCTTAAAAGGACAGCAAGCAGGTCGTTTAGTACAACGCGTTCTAGAAATTGAAACCTATCGCAAGATGGCTATGCTGGGTCTGCCTAACGCGCAGCGATCGATTCCGATTTTGAATGCAATCGAATCCGAGCTGGCTTCCCAGACAGCGGCTATGGTGGAGATGGACAAAACAGGGCACAAAGGCGACGAAGTAGGTATGGCTGAAGAGCAGCTTCTGCTTGAGCGAATTACAGGATTAGCAGCGCGCCTGGAGCAACTTGCTGTTGAAAACAGCTACCGTTTTTCAGCGTCCCAGGCGTATTTCAAATTGGTGCATTCACGCATAGAAGAACTTCGCGAGCGCCGCATTGAGGGTGTGCCCACCATTAACGAATTTATGCAACGCAGGCTCACACCGGCAATGAATACTTGTTCATCGACAGACAGTCGACAAAAAGCCTTAGCCGAGCGGATTGCAAATACCAACTCTCTGCTCAGAACGCGCGTTGGTATTCGTCAAGAACAGCAAAACAATCAAATTCTTCAGTCTATGAATACCCGCGCTGCTCAGCAGCTGCGCTTGCAACAAGCGGTTGAAGGGTTATCAGTCGTTGCTGTCTCTTATTATCTTGTGGGCTTAATAAGTTATGCGGCTAAGGCGCTCAAAGCGACTGGCCTTAGCATTGATACGGACTTGACTGTAGGAGCGGCTTTGCCAGTGCTGGCGGT
>CAYUDI010000253.1:0-2932 GCA_964443585.1 uncultured Bifidobacterium sp. | reverse complement strand
CGGTTTTTAGCGCGGCCTTCGCGCGTATCGTTGGCTGCGACTGGCTTGGTGTCTGCCATGCCCCTGACCATTAAGCGTTCACGCGGAACATTAGCGTGCTCACTTAAATAATCAGCGACTGCACCTGCCCGCGCACCGGATAAATCCCAATTCGATCGGTAGCGGTTATGCCCGGACAAAGGCACATCATCGGTATGACCTTCGATAATGATGCGGCCGCCAGCTTCGGTAATGGTCTTACCAATTTTTTTCAACACAGGCATAAATTCGGTGGCTAAGTCTGCACTACCGGAATAAAAACTGCCCTGCACTACCAGGCGAATCACGATACGTTCACCGTCACGTTCTACTTGCGCCTGGCCTTTAACGATTTCTGTCTTCAAGGCTTCGCGTAATTTGTCCAATTGCCGTGCTGTTTCTGCCATTCGATCCGCAGTTTCTATACCTTCGCGCACCTCGACTACGCTCTCGACCTGAGCCTGGGCATCAGCGATACGGGCATACAGATCAATTAATTCTTGTGGCAGCACCCCTTTGCCACGCTCTGGCAATTGCAAAACCAAGCGGCCATTTTCGGCATGCAGTTGAATTTTTTTTCCAACCAAATCTGTTGAAAGTTCTTTTTCGAGTTTGCCGAGGTCTTTGGCGAGTTGTTCTGAAAACGGGCCTGCTTCAGTTGCGGCGCCACCGCTAGTTGATGGCCCGCCTGCAGCGAGTTGTGTATCGGTCGGGGGAGCCACCACCACAGCGGGGGCCCTGTCACTGCCCAAGGATTTTTGCAGTGAACCACTGACATCACGAAAACGCGTAGGGTCTAAATCAGAGAACGATAGGAGTAAAACAAAAAAGGCCAGCAGCAGCATGACCATATCGGCAAACGTAACTATCCATGTAGGCCAGGGATGGCGTGGGTGCTGCATGTGATCATCATCTTCAAATAAATCAGACGCAGCGAACATCGACTGATGTTCAGGCTTTTCTAAGACTGCAACGTCTGTTTCGGTGGCCATCAGATTCAGGACTTGGTGTCCGTCTCAGCTGTCGGTGATTCGGCCGATGGTAACTCGAGCGCGGGTTCAGGATCTGGGACAGGCAAAGCCTCAGGCTCGGGCTCAGGTTCGATTGTTTGTTTGAGGTTGCCTAGCAAGAGATCAGGCAGCATGCGTGGGTCGCCACCTTTTTGCAGGAACATCATTCCTGCGATCACAAGCTCATAATTATTTTTGACACGTTTGCCATGACCCATGATTTTTTGCACCATAGGGCCTAACACCACGTTGGCCAGTATGGCGCCATACAAGGTCGTCAATAAAGCAACCGCCATACCCGGGCCTATAGCGCGCGGATCAGTCATGTTGCCCATCATAAGGACTAGTCCTAACAGCGTGCCTATCATGCCCATAGCAGGAGCTAATTCTTGGGCATACGCAAAAAAATCACGCGCATTATCAAAGCGCGTTTTTTCTTCAGCGAGTTCACGCAACAAAGCATCTTTCATCAGTACAGGATCTAGACCATCGACCCACAAACGAACTGCCTTGGCGATGAACCTATCGTTGTATTCACGATCCTCGAGCAATACCATCCAACGATCGTTGTAACGAGCCACGCGACCCACTTCAATCATTTCATCAATCAGATCGGTTAAGCGCGTAGGCGAGTGCGAAACCGCTTCACGCGCGGTATCAAATGCACTCTTGAATTCGGGTAGCGTGCTCTTGGAAAGAACGCACAAAAATGTGCCTCCAAACACTATGAGTATTGCCGGTATATCGATGAACTGTAAAAAATTACCACCGGTAGCGAGTGCAATTAATACTAAGGCACCGACAACACCGATCACACTTCCGCTTTGTATTTGAGGCTTGGACATAATTGTTTAGGCAGAACGAAGGCGGTATTTATCGATTTTTTCTATCAGGGTAGTCCGCTGTAGATTCAGCAGACGAGCTGTTTTGGAGACGTTACCTGACGATCGATCCAAGGCTTGCTCAATGAAAGCCCTCTCAATTTGCGCCATTTTTTCTTTCAGCGACAAACCCTCTGGTGGCAACACGGGACCACCTTGTGCCAGCATGATGATGTCTTCCACATGATTGCGCTCATCGTCTGCAGGCACCACAAAGGGGACTGTACCCGGCTCTTGTAACGCAAACATATGCAATACATCAGCCGACGGTGGAGCAGGTTCCTCACCTGCCCGCTCAATCTGCAGCTTCTGCAAACCTTTGGGCAGCATAGAAACAGGTATGCCAGCCAGTGTCAGGTACTGACCAGCAAACAATGTAGAGAATCGATGAACCAGATTCGATAGTTCGCGCACATTGCCCGGCCACTCGTACGATTTTAAAGCGTCGAGGAACTCAGGCGAAAAACTAACCGGCGTCCCTTTATGGGCAAATTTTTCTGCATAATGCTTTAAGAGTATCGCCACATCTTCACCGCGGTCACGCAGGGGTGGAGTCGTCACAGGAAGCACATTTAACCGGTAATACAAATCTTCGCGAAAGCGACCTTCAGCGATTTCACATTCCAAATCGCGGTGCGTCGCAGCGATGACTCTCACATCCACTTCAACTGCACGGGACGATCCTACCGGGTCTACCATCCGCTCTTGAAGCACACGCAAAAGCTTGACCTGCATATCTAGTGAGAGATCACCGATTTCATCAAGGAAAAGTGTGCCGCCATGGGCTAACTCAAAACGATGACCAAAGAGTTCACTTTCCATGAGCTCTTTGGGTATCGCTGCGCAGTTCAAGGGAACAAAGTTGGCGTCTGCACGGGAGGATTGATGATGCAAGGCCTGTGCAACCAATTCCTTGCCAGTGCCAGATTCACCATTGATTAGTACCGTCGCTGTCGAGTCCGCAATGGTCTCGATAAGCTTGCGTATCTCGCGCATCGGTGGACTATTACCAATGATGGGATT
>CAYUDI010000252.1:0-3044 GCA_964443585.1 uncultured Bifidobacterium sp. | reverse complement strand
ACTTCGGCCATGTTTTTGCTGTTGATTTCGTGCCTGCTGTGCTCGTCGCTTCTTTATATCGCTGAAGGCCATCTGCAGCCAGATATTTTTCCGTCAATTCCGGCAACAATGAAATGGTATTTACTTACTATTATTTCGGGCTGGGGTAACGTAGAGCCGGTATCCATGGTCGGTATCGTACTGGTGGTGTTAACTCAGGTTTTGGGCATCGCCCTTGCTGCTATTTTGACCGGTGTGGTCGCTACTGCCTACACGACCCAGGTCGAGCGACGCGAAGTCATGTTTGAAACCACCATACGCGAAGCACTAGCCGACGGTATCGTGACCGATGACGAACGTGAAAACCTGGAACGATTAAAGAAACAGTTCGGCATGAGCGACGAAAAAGTTGAGTCCATAGAACGCCAGGTTAGAGAAGAAAAAGCTCAGCAAGCAAAAATGCAATCAAGTCAGTTAGCCTAACCGTACAAAACAGGAAAGTAGACCATGGAACTCCTTCAAGAAATTAGCTGGGTAGTGGTTGGTCAGATTATTTTGATCGACATACTACTGGGTGGCGATAACGCGATCGTGATTGCGCTGGCCTGTAAAAATCTACCCGTAGAAATGCGCTCCAAAGGCATTCTTTATGGAACCATGGGCGCGATTGTTATTCGTATTCTGCTCATTACCTTTGCAGTCAGCTTGCTCACCCTGCCCTACCTGAAACTCATAGGTGGTTTGCTGCTTCTTTGGATAGGAGCCAAATTGTTGAGTGACGAAGGCGATGATGCGGGTGACATAGACGGCGGTGACCGACTCGCCACCGCAATTAAAACCATCATCGTGGCTGACTTGGCCATGAGTATCGACAATGTGATTGCTGTTGCCAGTGCGGCCGATCAGGCACATGCCGATCACAAAATCCTGCTGGTGACCTTCGGCATCATGGTCAGCATACCGGTGGTTATTTGGGGAAGTTCATTCATCTTAAAAGTCATGGACCGCATTCCTGGTCTGGTGACCGCAGGTGCAGCACTGCTGGGTTATCTCGGTGGCTCTATGATCTCTGGTGACCTGGCCATCGCTGACACAGTTGCTAGCCTGCTGCCAACGTCTGCTCTGCACTTCCCTGAATTAGGCCTGCGACTGAGTCTGACCGGAACCATGGGTGCACTGCTAGTAGTGGCTGCCGGTTGGTGGCTAGCTCAAAAGACCCCAAAAGAAGAGCCACCTGTCGCTGGCAGCGAAACCTGATCGACATGGGCTACTCGGTGATGAAGCACCATGTTTTCTTCATCGCCGTGTAGCCCGGTACACATAGCGATTCAGGCTGAAAAAATAAGCGTCATTTTTTCCTGTTGCCTGTGCATCCGCATGCCAATCATCAATATCGGCCTGACTCAATCCATTACGCCCCGCCGCAAAGGCACCAATCACCTTCATCATGCCAACGCTATAGGTGTTGGGGTCGTAGCTCAGATTGAGTATAGGAACGATATCAACCTGCACATCGTCAAATCCGGCACGCTCTAAACGCTGTTTGAGGGTACGCGGCAGCTGTGGATGCGGTATATGCGTATTCCATGTTTCAAGCACGCGGCGCATGCGCGCATCATCTGAACTAGCCCATACACAGGACTCCCAATCTGTATCGACTAACAACACGCGACCGCCCTTGCGCACCACGCGCGCTAATTCAACAAGTGATTGATCTATGGCTTCTACATACTCATACACTTGCGAGGCTAAGGCGATATCAAAACTGGCAGTGTCATACGGCATGCGCAAAATATCGCATTTTTCAAAACTAACTTGAGGCAGATTCTCGCAACGACGGCGCGCAAGCGACAGCATAGGATCGGCAATATCAACACCGATTACCTTGCCGCTAGCTCCTACCTGCAAGGCTAACGCTTGCGTTGTTAAACCGGGGCCGCAGCCAATATCTAAGGCCGTTTCACCCTCTCGTGGTGCAAGCATGGCGAGTACTTTTTCACGCTGAGCGATGACATCGGGCGTCTGATAAACGGCCTCAATTTGGCGCGAGGTTTCATCATCAAACTGATCTTGTGCGCTTGGAGCGGTGTGTTTGGTCATTGCAAGTCATCCTCTTGGTAATAATCGATCATTAACATGACCCCAGCGGTACCGACCACGGCTCCGAACATCACATAAAAAGCGGGGGCTAAGGGATTGCCGGTTACGCGTATCAACCACGTCACTATCAATTGCGCAAATCCACCAAACAGCATGACAGCAAAGTTATAAGCCAACGCTAAGCCAGTGGAGCGTGTATGAACCGGAAACTGTTCAGCCAATGCTGTTGATATAGGACCAAAAGCAATCGCCACGGTGGTACATAAAATGATTTGCATGATGGCTAAACGCAAGGCCGTGGGGTCTGCCTGCAACCAAGCAAACAAGGGATAAGGCAACACGAAAAAACACAGCATGGCGACGAGCAAAATAGGTTTGCGGCCTATGCGGTCACTCAACACACCAAAAAAAGGAATAGCCACTGTCAGGCACAGTAGTCCGGCCACTTGTGCTGTAAAGGCATCGCCTAGAGGTATCTTCAATTGCGTTTTTGCGTAGGTGGGCATGTATATCAGCACCACGTAATACATGATGGTGCCTGCCACGACCAAACCAAAACATGCCATCAAGCTGCGCCTGTGATCTCTCCACAGACCCGCTAGGCTAACTGGCTCAGGATGCGACTGGCTGGCTTCTAAAAAGGCTTCTGTCTCGTCGAGATAACGTCGTATGTATAAACCAACGGGGCCTATTAACAAACCAAATAAAAAAGGAATACGCCAGCCCCAGCTATCGACTTGCTCTGGTGTTAAGCCCTGCGTAATCAACATACCTGCTGCTGCACCTGCCAGTGCTGCCAGACTTTGACCAACCATTTGCAGCGAGCCAAAAAATCCGCGTCGGCCAGCCGGTGCACTCTCAACTAAAAACGATGTCGCGCTGGCGAATTCTCCACCAGTAGCCATACCTTGTAACAATCGCGCTAACAAAATAATACGGGGTGCTGCGACCCCTATAGCGGCATA
>CAYUDI010000251.1:0-3089 GCA_964443585.1 uncultured Bifidobacterium sp. | reverse complement strand
TCATCTGCTGTTCCGATACGCTTTATGGGCACACCTTCTTTGGCGCGATCTACCCGCCCAGGCTCACCGGCACTGGCGTGTATCTCGGTATAAATTAATCCCGGGCGGACTGCATTAACGCGAATATTTTCTGCGGCGACTTCTTTGGATAATCCTATGGTCATAGAATCGACTGCGCCTTTGGCAGCGGCGTAGTCGACAAATTCATTTGGAGAACCTAAACGCGCTGCCGCTGACGATACGTTAACTATGGCACCGCCTTTACCGCCATGCCGTGTCGACATGCGCAATACCGCTTCTTTGGCACATAAAAAACTACCAATCACATTGACACCCAAAACACGCTGCCAGCGAGCTGCATCCATTTGATCAAGGCGCATAATTTTTTCCAACATGCCAGCGTTGTTGACCAAGGCATCGAGTTGACCCATCTGCGCATCAACCTGTTTAAACACATTGATCACATCGGCTTCAAGCGACACATCGGCCTGCAACATCAGCGCTTTACGACCCGTGGCTCGAATAGCCTCAGCTACTTCATTGGCCGCCTTGGCATTACTTTGATAAGTAAACGCCACGTCATAGCCACGTTTAGCGGCAAGAATCGCTGTGGCAGCACCTATGCCGCGACTGCCTCCGGTGATCAGAATTACTGGATGAGTCATGATGAGAGTCTCCGATTTTTAATTGTGAACAAATTGTAGCCGACCCGACTGTTTACCTTTGAGTAATCAAACACCGTGACTGGCATGGGCAGAGTCGAAGTAAACTATAGACTTATGCATTAACGTGCTACCTAAGCATCCACCCATGCCACGTAATCAGCCCGACTCGTCCATTAGCCGCCGCAGAAAACCAAAATTTGCACCTATTACGCTCTCTGAACAGGATGGCGTACGCTATTTGCACTTCGGTACAGAGTGGATACAAGGTGCTATGCGTTTGCGTAAACCCGACTGGATAGAGCTCGAGTATGCGCAGCAAATGATGGCTTGGATGCTATTTATTGAACAGCCTAAACGTATCGTGCAACTGGGTCTGGGTGCCGCCGCACTGACCAAATTTTGTCGACACTGGTATCCCAAATCACCTGTTACTGTCGTCGAACTGAATCCTTCGGTCATCGATATTTGCCGGTCTATGTTCAAGCTACCCGAGGACGATGATTTACTGACTATCCTCGAAGGTGATGCGTTGGATTTTGTTGAGCATAAGCCCAATCATCGCAGTGCCGATGTGCTGCAGATAGATTTGTATGATGCCACTGCGCGCGGACCGGTGTTGGAGTCTGTTGAGTTTTATCGCAGCTGCGCCGCTTGCCTGGCGCGCGGCGGTATCGCAACGATTAATTTGTTTGGCGACCATCCCAGCTTCCAGCGCAACATACCCGCGATATGTGAAGCGTTTGATACGGTTATTTGTCTGCCCGAGGTCCATCAAGGCAATGTCGTCGTTATCGCTTTTAAAAATTCACCGACGCTGGATTTTGCAGATCTCTATGCGCGCGCAACCGTCATACGTGACATTACCAAGCTACCCACACGGTCTTGGGTCGATGGCATCAAGTCGGCGGTGACGCAAGGCTCGCCAAAAGATCGCTGACAACAGGCCAGCGTAAGCGAACGCCCAATTCGGTTTTCATACGATCGTTAGCCAACCGCCGCGACTCCGACATGAACGACAACAACATCGGCGAGACATGATTCGCTAATTCGGCACGCGGCACTCGGGGTGGCAAAGGTAACTTAAAAGCAGTAGCTACTTGATCGAAATACTCACCCATCTTCAAATTCGATTCATCCACTGTGTGATAAACCCGCAGCGGCCGCCCCCGAAACAACGCTAATGCAACAATCTGCGCCAGGTCATCGGCATGAATATGATTTGTGTAAACATCCTCGGCAGCCAACAAAGCCGGAGTGCCTAGCCGCAAGCGCTCTAAGGGCAGTCGTTCTGCCGCGTAGATACCGGGCACCCTGAGTATGGCCAACCTACCGCCATGACGGCGTGCCCAGCGCCGCAAAACCTGCTCCGCATCCACACGACGCTGTGCGCGAGCATTAACAGGCGCTACAGGCCTGGTCTCGTCAAAGTAGGCACCTTTGCAATCGCCATAAACACCGGTGGTACTGACATAAACGAGCCTGCCATGTCGGGGTAAAATGGCGGCCAGATTGCGTGTGCGCTGATCCAATGCGCCTTGCGCCGGAGGAGGCGCAAGGTGTACCACCAGATCAGCCAGTCCCTTTAGCCTATGCAAACTCTCTGGATTATCCAGATTGCCGAGTAAGGGAATAGCACCCGCGGAGCGCAATTCAGAATGACGCTCCGGCTGACTGGTCAGAGCAAAAACGCGAAAACGCGCTCGTAGCAAAGGTATCAAGCGCAGCCCCACATCGCCGCACCCGATGATGAGTAGGCGGGGTCTGCCCAGCACATTTAACTGTTTATTTTTCATTCGCGAGATTGTATGACGTTCCAGGTTCTTGTTAATCCCAGTGGTCGGCAATTCAGTTGTGAAGCGGGCGAGTCCATCTTGGCAGCCGCTGTGCGTGCGGGCGTTGGCCTGCCCTATGGCTGTAAAAATGGCGCCTGCGGTAGCTGCAAAGGCAAACTGGTATCAGGCCAGGCCGAACTGGGTCACCATCAAGAGCGCGCCCTAACGCCAGCTGAACAAGAAGCTGGCTTGACCCTGTTTTGTTGTGCCATGCCTCAATCCGACGTGGTTATCGAAGCACGCGAAGTTCTGGGTGCGGGAGAATTCCCCGTCAAGAAGCTGCCATCGCGTGTCGCCAAAATCGAGCGCCTGACTGACGACGTTATCGTTCTCTCATTGCAGCTGCCCGCCACTGAACGCATGCAGTTTAAAGCTGGGCAATACATAGAATTTTTGCTCAAAGATGGCAAGCGCCGCAGCTACAGTATGGCCACTTCGCCGCACTCGGATGAATTACTTGCTTTGCACATCCGTCATATGCCCGGCGGACTTTTTACCGACCAAGTCTTTGGTAGCATGAAAGAAAAAGACATACTGCGTTTCGAAGGTCCGCTAGGAACCTTCTTCCTGCGTGACGATACTGAAAAACCTA
>CAYUDI010000250.1:0-3089 GCA_964443585.1 uncultured Bifidobacterium sp. | reverse complement strand
TCCCCCATTCATTGTCGCTTCGGCCATGATCTACTCTCTAAGAGGTTGGCTGTTCTGTTTCTAAAATTACGTACTATTCTTTGACCTGCAGGCTTATACCGGCATGTTTAATATGTCTTCATACGCTTTGAGTACTTTGTTGCGTATCTGCAGAGTGGCTTCAAATGCCAGGGACGATTTCTGCATGGCCAGTACAACATCGGTCAGTGGCACATCTTCACCACGATCGTAAGCTTCACGAAGACTGCTGGCATATTGCTGAGTATCGTTGGTTTGAACTACCGCCGTCTTGATCGCATCACCAAACGTTGGCTTGCCTATCTCGGGAGTCGGCGGCGCTAATACAGGTTGGGTATTTTTTCCACCTGCATCGACCTGGTACTGACGCATAGCAGCCAACATCGAATCTATGTTGGCCTGACTGTTAATTTTATTAATCATGTTTTTTACCTCGCTTTAAGCTGCTGCCATTAATGGCAGACCACGCTCGCGAAATTGAGCCATTTTGTAGCGCAATGATCGTGGACTAATTCCTAATTTTTTTGCAGCTTCTGAACGATTACTACTCGTACGAATCGCTGCCATGATGGCTTGATACTCACTGCTCTTTACTGCGGTCGAGAGTGCGCCATCGTCATTCGGTGCGGCACTGTCTGCATCTGCAGTAACTGGAAGCGCTAATAGTTCTGTTATTTTGCTGGTTTCATTACCGAACGATTCCCATTCATCAAACATGAGATCGGCTTCTTCTATGATGTCGCTATTGGAAAGTACTAACGCACGCTGGATAACGTTTTGTAGTTCACGCACATTACCGGGCCAGCTGTACTGCTGCAGCAGTTCCGAGGCGCGTGGCGATAATTTCACTTGCCGATCAGCAGGACCATAGTTCGATAAGAATTGCGATGCCAACGGCAGAATGTCGCCTGGACGTTCACGCAGCGGCACCACAGATAATTTAAACGCGCTAATACGGAAATATAAATCTTCACGGAACTCGCGCTGAGTGATGGCTACACGCAAATCTTTATTGGTTGCTGCAACCAGTCGAACATCCAGCTCTATCGGTGCATTGCCGCCTAAACGGGTGATCTTGCGTTCTTGAAGAACACGCAAAAGTTTAGTTTGCAAGTGATACGGCATCTCAGCGATTTCATCGAGGAAGATCGTGCCGCCCTGTGCTTGTTCAAATAAACCGCGATGCTCTTTCAGTGCTCCTGTAAACGCGCCCTTCTCATGACCAAACAACATATCTTCAATTAAATTCTCAGGTAAGGCGGCACAATTCATCGCGATGAACGGGCCATTACGACGCGGCGATGCATCATGCAGCACGCGTGCTAAAACATCTTTACCTGCACCTGTGGGACCGACGATTAATGCAGATACCTGGGTTTGAGCAACGCGCCGCGCCAGCTCAAGCAGATGCTGACTGACGGGATCAACGAATACAAACGTCTGTGGACTGTTTTTAGGAACTTCATTGCGCGTGGGTGCCAGCGACAGTGCAGTACGCCAGGTATCGACAGACCAATCGTCTTCGGAGAGCACGTGATAGGCACCGCGGCGCATGGCTTCTATGCCCAGATCGAATTGATGTCGTTCGACTCGGCACAAAACAGGAATGGCATGACCAAAGGCTTGCGTGAGTTTGCGTACTTCTTCCAGTAAGCCCGTATCGCCCATGAGGCGGATAACTACCAATCGCGCTCGCGCCAGACCCAGCTTCAGATCTTGCAGCGTGGCCACAGGTAATAATTGCAGGCCGGCTTGTAGCAGTTGTTCGCGCTCGACTGAGCCCACAGATGACTTGGGATCTAGCCAAAGAGCAGGATGCGATGTTTGAGTAAGAGCTGTCACGTTGATTGCCTTTGAAAACAGTGTTTGCTTTCTCTGTAGCAATCGTCGTGCCAGATATTTTAACTAGGAAACATGCGGGTTTTAAGGCGGCATGTCGAGTCGGCAGCACTTTGCCGGGGGGAGGAAAACGTCAACCGCTCAAGCGGCAGACGAAAAGCCGACAGGCAGCTTTTTGCCATGCCTTAACTATTCGGGACAGTCCCGATATTCGGTTTGCAGACAAACGCTGGCTTGCTGCATAGCTTCTTGCAGCAGCTCGGCGCCCAAGCCTTTGCCAGCCCGGCTTACGATGGCCTGGGCCTGCGTTTCGCCATTGATGCGCGCCAGTTCACCCCAGACTAGCGCCTTGCGTGGCTCGCTGCGCCAGCCCTCGCCGCTAAGATAAATCGATGCGGCCATGAGCTGCGCTCCAGAGTGTCCCTTGCGAGAAGCACGAAGAAACCAGGCCAAAGCAACTGCACCATCCTTTTTCAGGCCTCCCATGCCCGTACGGTGATATTCCCCCACCATGTACTCGGCCTCGGCATACCCCGTCTGGGCCGCTGAGCTGAACAGCGGCGCGGCCAGCTCGGTATTTTGCGATATGCCGCGACCATGGTGATACATGGTCGCCAGATTGAATTTGGCCTCGGCCAACCCGCCCGCGGCGGCTTTGCTATACCAGTTACGGGCCTCGGCATAATTCTGAGTCACTCCCAGTCCATGCTCATACAAATAGCCCAGATTGTTTTGTGCGCGAGCTTCGCCCTGTGCAGCAGGTTTACGTAAGGCGCGTTCAGCTGTGGCGTAGTGGCCCCGTTCTATGGCACGCATGGCTGACTGAAAATCAGCGTAAGCAATGCCACAAACTCCGAGCATAAGAAGCGCAAATGCGTAGTTTTTCATACTCAGCGTCGGTAATTGGATGAAGAATTCGAAGGTGCAGTCTGGCCGGGGCCAGCTTTTTGTGCGAAGCCGCGGCAACGCTGTCCGTCGGCTCGCATGACTTCAATTGCAGGAGTAACGCGGCTTTTGAAGCCCATCAGCCGGCAAAGAGAAGGAAGTTTGGGATCCCAGCTTACGCCGAAGTGACGACACTGCCAGCAATTTGGCGCGCCATCGTGTGCGGTCGGATTAGCGGGATTCATTTTTTTCGCGTTTTTTTCGTTGGTAATCATTCCAGGCGCGAAAAGCAGCCGCCGCAAACACTAGCGAAAGCATGAGCGCACCGAGCAAGGCCTGAAAAAACT
>CAYUDI010000249.1:2812-3173 GCA_964443585.1 uncultured Bifidobacterium sp. | reverse complement strand
CACGTGTGGGATTCGAAGGACTTGGCTTGCAAGCCAAGTCGCGGCCTGCGGTATGTAGGCGAATCCCCCTCTCTCCGCCAGTAGTGTTTTTATCGTATAAAACCCTTTATTATCAACGGTTTACGTAAATTCGATAAAACGCATTCAACACATGTTTTCAACACATGCGTCGAAATCAGCAGAGCAAATCCATCGTCAAATCTCATTAGTGCCCTTCAATATTTTTTGAAGGATCGTTAGAGATGAATCATGACAAAACGCATCGCCATCTACGTACGTGTTTCGACCGATATGCAATCGACTGAAAACTTACTTCTATAAATTCGTACCCTATGTACCAAACGGTGTTTCACAATCGTTC
>CAYUDI010000249.1:0-2802 GCA_964443585.1 uncultured Bifidobacterium sp. | reverse complement strand
ATCCTAGGAGGTCCTGCCTCCATCAAAAGCATCTAACTTCTGAAGGAATTGGACATGAAAAGAATCGCAATCTATGCCCGCTGCTCCACAATCACGCAATCGACTGAAAACCAACTCTTAGAACTTCGCACCCTCTGTACCAAACTCGGTTACACAATCGTTCAGGAATACACCGACAACGGCATTGCAGGTGCTAAGAGTCGTGATGAAGGTCCAGCATTTGATCTGCTGCTCAAAGAGGCTACTAGACGCAGGTACGATATATTCATGTGTTGGATTGTTGATCGTCTCGGTAGATCACTTCATTACTTAGTAGAAATAATCAATGAACTTCAAGCACTAAAAATAGATATGTACTTGCAGAGGTATGGGATGGCTACGTCTATATAAAATACAGTATATCAATCTATTATTTGTAAATGGGTCTAATTCTGGCTCCGTTATTTAGTTTTGCCGGTGGATAGGCAATGACTTGCGTTCCGGGGTAGAGATCACTGCGTATCCATGCTTGCTGTCCGTTTCGTGCAATAACATCAACACGTGTTAACTTCGCACGATTATCTTCAGCGAGATATAAGCCATATCGAGATCCGATGGGGAACAGTGCTCCCACCGGTACCATCAATGCATCGTCAGCCGTTTGTACTGGAATTTTTACATCAACTCGAAAGCGATCTCCCAAATTAATCCAATCGTCAGTAGGGGAGGTAATATCGAGAATAACGTTGACGCGTTGTTCTTCTACACCTAGTGCGGATACTTTTGTAAATGCTGAGGGTTCAACAAGCCGAACGCGAGCTTCTAATTCGCGTGAGCCTCCCCAGTGGCTGAGTCGGGCAATCATGCCAGGTTGGACCTCAGTGGCATCTTCGGTTAGTAACTCAACCAGAACTTCTAATTGGGATGGGTTGGCGATTTCTAACAAAGGCGTACCCATGGTGACTATAGTTTCACTGGATTGAGGAATACGGAGTACTCGTCCAGTAATGGGTGATTTAACCAGTGATGGTCGCAAGACTATCTGTGAGCGGTCTGGAGTAGACAGTAATCCAACGCGAACTTCAGCCAAGCTATGACTTGCAGCTTGAGCGATTTTTTCAGAGTTAGCCAATTCTTTTTGACGTAATTGCTGTGTAAGACGGAATGTTTCGACTGCGCTTGCAGATATGAAATGACGTTCGAATAAATGCTCATTACGTTGCAAATCTATTTCGGCCTGTCGTAAAGCTAGCTGCGCGCGTTCTACATTGTCTTCGGCCGCACGCGCATTGGCTTCTAGTGAACGTATGCGCTCGCGACGTTCCAGGACGGCACGTTCATCAAGAAACGAAGGTTTTAGCGGGAAAATAGTGGCAACAGTATCGCCATGTATTACAGCATCTCCTTCACGTAAATTTGTTCTTTGTAAATGCCCTGTGACCGGTGCAGAAATCACATATCTTTCACGTACACGAGTCCAGCCATCGTCGTCAATACGGCGCTCAAAATGTCCTCGTTCTATGGCGACAGTTTCAACCTGAATGGCTGTTGGCATAAATGCCCAGATCAGTAGCAATAGACCACCTAAAATAACGACGACTGCTGTAATTTTTTTTTGCATAGTTATGATGATTTACTAATCACGTGTTTTTAAAACACCTACTAAATCCAGGTTGGCGATATGTCGATTCACAACCAGGGCACTGGCAGTAGCAGAAAAAAATACACACAGGCTCGCGGTTGCATAGGTTGACGGCAGTATCACTAATGAAAAATAAAACTCATCTGTTTTGATCATATTTACGATCCCCAAGGCCAGCCAATAACCTGCCAACAAACCCAAAGGTATCGCCAAGGTGATCGCTATTCCTAATTCACCCAGTAATAGAGTAGAGACTTCTTTGCGTGTGAAACCTAATACGCGCAGACTGGCGAATTCCCACTCACGTTCTGTTAAAGAGATGCGTGCCTGGTTATAGACCACGCCGACGGTAATCACAGATGCGAACAAGGTTAATACCGTACTGGTAATTAAAAGGTTGCGCGCAGTAATACTTTCTATATTTGCTAGTAAGATATTTTTGCTGATAGCGAGTGCAACCAGTGGGTACTGCTTGAGATTACTTAAGAGGGAAGGTTCATGTTCTTTTGCAATCGCTAACGTAATGTGATTAACGACGTCACCTTCGTGTAAATGATGGTTCAGACTACGCCGCTCTATGTATGCATTCATGCCCATCATTTCTTGGATAGTTCCACCGACGATAAGATCAAATGTCAATCGCTTACCTTCTTGAATCTCTACTTTTATTTTGTCACCTGGATGAACATGGAGTCGATCTGCGAGCCGATCAGTAATGAGCACGCTATCGGTAGGTGGTGTATGTGCATGCATATCCACATCGATAATGCGATGCAATAAAGGATGCGCTGGTTTGCCTTGAACCAGACCGCGCCATTCATGCTGGTCATGGCTTAGCCGCGCATTGACTGTGCGTGCAACTTCGGTGCCCGTAACTTCTGGTAGGTGCATAAATTCATGCAGTATGGTGGCGGGCCGAGGATCTATCAGATAAACAGAAAGGTCACCACGTAAGGCGTGACTAAACTGTACGTCTATCATCTTGGCAATCGAATCACGCCAGAATAGTCCGCTAATGAGTACGGCCACAGAAGCGGCAATGCCAACAACCGTTAACGCAAATCGCCAGGGATGACGATTCATATTTCGGATAATCATGCGGGTGGAGGATGCCCATCCCAAATAACGAACAAGTGGCTCTGCAGATGGTCCTCGATTTTATCGCTACCCCGTTCGAGGGG
>CAYUDI010000248.1:0-3183 GCA_964443585.1 uncultured Bifidobacterium sp. | reverse complement strand
TGGTTATCTCTGGTGGTATGTCGATGCGCTCAGCGACGATGGCAACTATGGATTAAGCATCATTGCATTTGTAGGTAGCGTTTTCTCGCCCTACTATCGCTCGGCATTAAAACGTGGCGCAGCCGATCCAGAAAATTATTGTTCCTTGAATGTGGCTTTGTACGGTCGCAATCGTCGCTGGACCATGACCGAGCGTAGTCGTCGCAGCATGACACGTGACGCACATAATTTCACGATAGGCCCGAGTAGTTTGCATTGGCATGGTGATCATCTGGAAATTGATATCTGCGAAATGGGCGTACCGATTCCATTTTCTGTGCGGGGTAAAGTGCGCGTCTATCCCGAATCACTCTCCACATTTTGTACGGCGCTGGATGATGGTGGTCGTCATCGTTGGGGGCCGTTAGCTCCGTGCGCGCGCGTTGAAGTCGATTTACAAAAACCAAATCAGCGCTGGAAGGGGCACGCTTATCTCGATTCAAATGAAGGGGATGAGCCCATTAGTGAACCGTTTCGCGAATGGGATTGGTCGCGCGCTTTGCTTGCCGACGGATCAGCCGCAGTCATCTATGACGTGCAGCAAAAGCAGGGTCCAGATAGGTTGCTGGGTTTGCGTTTTGCACCGAGTGGAGCCATAGAAGAATTTGCACCACCACCCAGGCAGCAATTAGATCTTACCGGTTGGCGTATTCCACGTCGTATGCGTAGCGAAGGTGATGAGCCAGTGCGTGTGATTGACATGCTTGAAGACACACCGTTTTATGAGCGTTCCGTATTAAAGAGCCGCTTGTTTGGGCAAGATGTTATTAGCGTGCATGAAACATTGAATGTGCCGCGACTCGTGTCGCCCATAGTGCAGCTAATGCTGCCATTCCGAATGCCGAGGTTGGGGTAATTTTATTAAAGAAGCGCACTTTTAAGTCTGCTCGCGCTGCTGGTTGCCAGTACCTATGCCGAGCTCCGCTTCACCCATCCAATAACAGAGCAGGGGTGCAGGGATACGCATAATGCGACTGCTGGAGTCTGGCAATGCAGGTAAAGGACCAAAGTCATCCAATGATTTGGTGACGACATAGCCGCGATCGATGGACTTCTGCTGACACAATTCAATCAAACCTTTTAAATCTCTTAGCCCAGTTTGTTGCGAGCGATATTTCACTTCAAAGGGGATGATCTGGTCGCCCATATGAGCGATCAAATCGACTTCGTGTTGGCGTTTTCCCTGCCAATAACTGAATTGAATATTTTGAGCGTAGTAGCGGGCAAATAAATGTTTTAGGACCGCTGTTTCAGTAGCTACACCCAATGCACTAGCATCATCTAATAATGCTTTTCCCTTCAACATGACCGATGGCGCAATGGCTGGATCGGCCAGATAAATTTTGAAGCGCCCACGTAAAACTTCTTTGCCATAGCCAAACGGAGCCAAGCGATAAATCAAGTGAGTGGCCTCTAATAATTCGATAAAATTTTGTGCCGTCCCACGTTTGACTTGAAGGCTTGCGCATAAAGCAAGCATGTCGAGTATGCCGCCATCATGCAGACACAAATATAAAAATGTGTGTTCCAGTTCGAGCACTCTGCGCACGCCAAACAGTGCTGTCATATCGCGCTTGAGTACTTTATCGATGATGTCTTCGCGTAGCAGGCGTTGTGCCTGCGTGATGCTTTCTACTTGTGCGCCTTGAGGGAATCCGCCTCTCATCAAATATTCATGAAAGTGGCCGACGTAGGGTGCGCCGATTTCAGCGGCCCCAAGAAAGTCTGTGCCAGACCACGAAAACAATTCACGTAACGAACCTAGTTTAGGCAACTGTTTGAGAGGCAGATTTTTTATTTGCAGGTATTCGTAAAATGAGAGCGTCGAAAGACGTATTGTGTGCCAACGGCCGACACCGGATTCTTGACCTGCTTCAACCAAAGGCGTGGCTGAACCTGTGAATGCGATTCGTCTGTCTTTGACGAAATCCACCTGATGTTTTACCCAGGTACCCCAGTCGCGTATGAATTGCGCTTCGTCTAAAAAGAGATACTCGGGACCCGATGCACGCGGCTCTCGTTCTCGCCATGCCTTCAACACAGCATCGATACCTGCCAGTTTCAGTATGGGGTGATCAAAGGTTGCATAAAGCAAGTTGGCGGGTGCCACACCCGATTGCAGTAACTTGTTTATTGCTTGCAGCATGAGTGTGGTCTTACCGACCTGGCGAGCACCCGAGAGAAGCACCGCCCGTGGTGCGGGTGGCTGTTGAACCCAGTTAAAGAACAGATGAAAGGCGGCTCTTTCCCAGTTGGGTAAGTCCGTCAGAGGCTCGCCGCGCCACCACGGGTTGAACTGCGCGAGCACGTTGAGAATTTCTTCTTTAGTTACGATCATGACGCGTAAATAGCATTAAAAATTCATTTTAATGCCAGTATACTGTAACTAAATAATCATTTTAGTTGGTTTTTGAGTTAATTTTTGAACTAATGGACAATTTTATTGCCAATATGAAAAATGGATTGCCGGCTGATTTTTTGTCAATTTTATGGCAAGCCAGCATCGCTGCGCCACGTGGGATCCAGTGAAGCTGGTTCGCCGCAACCGCCGGCAGGCATAGAATTACGTCTGCCGACCCGGCGTAGAGAGCCGTTCAAACAAATCAATCACCCATTCGCACCGCTCATCAAAACTACGTTGCGGTAGCGCGCCAGGCGCTCTGTCCGGAGTGATGTGACACGCGGTCGTGAGAAATTCAATCGCAGGCAAAGCATGAGCGGTATCGCAGCGATGAGGAAAATGCGCACGGGCTTTAGCTAAGCACAGCAAAGTAAGTTTGCGAGCACTGCCGACCACAGCGCGTTCATCCACGGAGTTCATGCCACGATCGGAGATCACGCGACCAATTTCAGCATAAATAGTGACAATCGCGCGGTAGGCAAGCAATGCCAGTACTGCCTAACTGATATAGACGATCGGCTTCGAGTAGCACCCGACCAATTACATTACCCAATGCTTCATTAAACACGGGTGTGCGCAACCAAGCATCTGGATCCAGACCCGCATCACGCATCCAGCGGCGCGGTAAATACAAACGACCACGGCGCGCATCTTCGCCCACATCGCGTGCGATATTTGTCAATTGCATGGCATTACCTAGCTCGCAAGCGCGGGCTAATGCATGTGTGTCTTTCACGCCCATG
>CAYUDI010000247.1:354-3239 GCA_964443585.1 uncultured Bifidobacterium sp. | reverse complement strand
CACCTCTTCTAATTCAAGATCTTCTTTTTGTAGTAACTCTGCTAGCTTTTCTGAATCAATGGTTTCTTTAATTTCAGTAAATTTTTGACGCATTTGCACCGCTCCCCTGTGTACCGCCTTTGCCATGTCAAGCTCATCAGAAGCGATATCCCGCTCTTCCTTTATTTTTTCGAGTTCATTTTCTAGCTGCAAAGTTTTCTCCGCCATTAAGTCAATATCTAAAGTTACAGAGTTAATGTCTTTTAAAAGAACTATTCTTGTACAAAGATCATCGTAAAGCGCTTTTTCACGAGCTATGCAATCTTTTTTGTGTTCACGTAATACTTTTCTTGCTTGTTCCAATGATTTCTCAGCTTCAATAAATTTTACTTTTGCCTTAATCATTGCCAATTCCGCTTTTTCCTCACGAAAAATTTTTATTCGAACTAAATCATTAATGACATCCATAACGTTTGATTTATTTATTGATATACCGAGACTTAGTCACGTAAACACAACATCTTGTCAGTGTGTAACGTATTTTTCAGAAGGGTTCCAAGATACGGTTAAATAAGTTTTTTATGAGAAACAATTTTTAAAGATCATTTGTCGATCGTTGTATCTAGCAGACAGATTTTTGTTACATGAAATGACGGTAGATAATTACTCTCATGATTATTTGATTAATTTCTCATTTCACAACAATACTGAATCAGCAGAAATTCAAATAAATCTATATATTGCTAAGTAATTTCTTAGCTAATCGCCGCCCTCATCATCACTAATGTTTTTTCAAAATCTATATGTTCATCTGTTTTTTGCTTGAGAAATTCTCTGATTTTTTCAATGCGATCAATCGCTTGATCAGCAAGTGCATCGGATCCACGTTTGTATTCACCAATTTTTACCAACAATTCGACCTCCTGATACTTAGCCATTAATTCACGTAAGCGACCTGCATACTGCTTATGCTCAGGAGAAACCACCATATTCATTACCCGGGACACTGAAGCCAATACATCAATCGCTGGATAATGATTGGCCGATGCAAGCTTGCGCGACAAAATAATATGTCCGTCTAAGATAGAACGAGTTTCGTCCGCTATAGGCTCGGTCATGTCATCCCCCTCTACCAGCACCGTGTACAAGGCTGTAATGGAACCTTTGTGTCCCATTCCGACACGCTCCATAAGACGGGGTAAGGTCGCAAACACGCTCGGTGGAAAACCCCTGCGGGTGGGTGGCTCACCAGCAGCTAAACCAATTTCACGTTGAGCACGCGCAAATCGGGTGACTGAATCCATAAGGAATAACACCCGCTTTCCCTGATCCCTGAAGAATTCTGCGATCGCAGTGGCAACATATGCGGCCTTGGACCGTTCCATGGAGGACTTATCGGAAGTCGCACAGACTATGACGGCCCGGCGGCAGCCCTCCTCACCTAGTTCATGCTCGATGAATTCACGAACCTCTCGTCCCCGCTCACCAATGAGAGCAACGACCGTAACATCGACATCAGCTCCCTTAACCAACATAGCCATAAGAGTAGATTTACCTCCACCTGCAGCAGCAAACACACCCATACGCTGGCCTTCACCGCAGGTGAGCAAGCCATCCAATGCACGTACCCCTAGTGAGAGTGGATCCTTGATAATCCTACGCTTTAGGGGATCTGGCGCACCGGTTAATACGGGATAAAAACGATTGGTAAGCAAAGGGCCTTTAGTGGCCGAGTCCAATGGATCGCCCATACCATCGAGTACACGCCCCAAAAGAGAGTTTCCAACCGGAACCATATGTACATGTCCCGTTGGTATAACCTCGGTATCGGAGGAAATACCTTGCATGTCACCCATAGGCATCAACAATGCAGAGCCCTGTGAAAATCCAACAATCTCAGCCTTCATAGGCTTTGCATTACCCGGGCTATGCAAATGACAAATTTCCCCGATTTTTACAGCTGGCATAACTGCTCGAATAATGGTGCCCGTCACTTGTACTACTCGGCCGCGAATATGAACCACCTTCGCTTGTACCAGTGCCTTTTGCAACATACTGGTGATATGGTCGAAATGGTGTAAGCGCATTCAATAAAAATAAAAAAAGGAGAATAATCAAAATAAGAAGAATTAATTTCTTGCTTGTTGGCGCTTAAGTGAAGACAAAATCTGTAAGATGTTGGTCGCAGCATCAAAAAACGATTGGTATCTGTCAGAGAGCATTTTTAAAAAATTACTCTGCTCAGCACTGCGTTGAGTAACGCGAATTACTTTGTCTGTGTATTGTGAAAGCCAATTAGATTTTTGCAAGGACGTTGGATTAGTAACAAACCTTTCAGGAGTCACGGTTTTATATCTGATACCTAAAAGAGGTAAGTTATAAACCCAAGCATATTCACCAGTGGACAACTTAACGATAGTATTTGTGTCTGCAGCTACCAAATCCTTATCGGAAGTTATCACTTTTAAAGTATTAATTTTATCTCCAGGATAGAAATATTTAGCTGGCTGATCAGAGACTTTAAAACGAATTCCATCCATATCACCTACAATAATTTCCAACGTAACTTTGGTATCAGATGGTAAAGTTGCCGGATCAACTAAGTCTGACGGAGTAGGCAAGACTTGTGTCTTATCTAATAAAATCGCAGTATTAACCACGGCATTTTGCGATTGCAATGCCACTTTCAAACTCTCTATTTCTGCAGTAGAAACAGGCAACCAAAGCGGATTAATATTTACTGGATTAAGTGTATAAGTAGTGCCGTCATAATTTACCGATAAACGTGAATCATAAATTCCTGGCGATATATACTTATGATAAATAACCAGATCATTAATCGTGTCGGGAGTAACAACTGGAGGCACATCAGTGAACACTCTGGATATTATCAAGTTTTTTGTTCC
>CAYUDI010000247.1:0-344 GCA_964443585.1 uncultured Bifidobacterium sp. | reverse complement strand
CATCAGTAGAGTATGTGACTGTTTGATTAAGATACTGAGAAGACGACACAAAAGACACAGCACTGCCACGGTCAGAAGGAATAAATGACGCTGTTACTAATTTACTAGAATCGAAAAAAGAATCTGTACCCTTTAATATATTCGTCGCATTAGAAAGTTTTGTAACAATATTATTCGGATCAGTAGGGTTATACGGCAAATTAAGAATCGAACTTAATGTAGGTACTGAAGTAATTCCTAAATCAGCCGATTGTGTCCAAGTATCAAATTTACTTGCCACTTCCGTACTACGATCTTGAATAGTATCTACTGCTTCAGAAATCTCTGCAGTAATCACAGACTGG
>CAYUDI010000246.1:0-3247 GCA_964443585.1 uncultured Bifidobacterium sp. | reverse complement strand
CAGCATGTTCAAGTAAACGGACAGGCTGTGATCGGTAATGTTGGAGGTAGAGTATGAAAAAGAGCTCTAACCTCATGGAGAAAGCAAGAGCTGCACTAGCGCTGCATCCTAAGTGTGGGGCTAAATGCAAGCAGTCTGATGGGTATTGCCGTAATCCGGCTATGAAGAATGGGCGCTGTAAAATTCATGGCGGCAAATCGACTGGGCCAAAACCCAAGCACGGACAATCCTCAAAGGCCGCCAAGGAAAAGAGACAGGCAGCTCGATTAGTGATTAAGTCATTATCAGACAATGTCTCGTGAGTAGTGGCTGTGGTTATACGCCCTAAACTGTAGTAGTTCAGAGTTGATCTCACAGAAAGGCTTTGCCAAAGGGTTGGGTAGCCGATATTTGCGCCATAGTTTCATACTTGCAATCATAACCATCTAGTTTTTTCACCGATTCGTAAATAGCACCAGACTTAAGATTTTTTGCCTCTCAAAAATCAATCATGGTCAGCATTTTGATGATTCCACCAGTTGCTTTTATCGTTGATTTATCATGATAGTAGGTACTTGTCTGTTCACCGACATGATTTGTTTTTTCCCATTCTGCCCGTGCAAAAGAACACGTCATGAGAAGTAGTAAAAAGGTTAGGTGTTTCAATATCAGTACTCCCGCTTAAACAAAATCGATTTTTCTAACCATACAATACTTCTATAAAAATATGGTTTTTTAAAGTGCCCTTTAATGATTTGGCGCTGAGAGAATCTAGAACACTAACGTCAGTACATTTATTGTCATTTAAGCAAATGACAATATTCATCAGGCATTACCGTCTAAAGCCAATTCCAATTTCACTATAAACCACCAGATGTCTTGATAAATCGAAGTATTCCTCTTTCCATCATGGTAGTTGTACCCTACAGTATCTCTTCTCAGTCCAGTGAGCGAATATTGGTTTCACGCCTGAAAACAATCAGTATCACCCACCCAATTTCAATCGTATTTTTAAAATTTATATGTGCGGATTATTTGTACGATCAAGACAGTTGATATTTGCATTGTGTCTTTTAGTAATTTTCTCTGAACCTCATGCGGAGCTGCTCAAAGATTACAAATTGACAAACAGGGTGATCGTTACATTTTCGAGTGTCGAGTCTAATCCTGACCGTTTGCTACTCATACAGCAGATAAAGCAGTATTCGTGTCAATACAGAAAAAGAGATTTAGTACACATAGATTTGATTGAAGGTACCGAACACTACAAATACCTTAGTCGGAAGTTTTCAATTACTGGTCATACTGACTTTAAACTTCTGCTGATTGGTAAAGACGGTGAACTAAAGTTAAATACCACTAGCAGTAATCTTCCAGATATATTTTCGCTTATTGATACCATGCCCATGCGAAAAAGAGAAGTTCACACTGAGAAGTGTTGAAAATATTATTTTTCAGTGCGTTCAGAAAGTGTCGATACGATTAAGCGCTGCGTCGTCAAAACTCGTCAATTGCCCGCTGGGTGGGCAACACCGAATCGACGAATCTAGCACTTTGCAAGGAGGTCGCGGAGATGGCAGAGCAAAAAAATGTGCACTTTTGTGTCTTGAGCCTATTCCTGTCTTTGACACCCAAAAAAAACGTCCTTCATCGTTACAAGTCGGAAAAGCCTTGTAACGACTCATTTCACATGGAGTTCAGCTTCGCTTATTCGTCTTCCAATTGTGATTGCAGATAATTTTCCAGACCGATTTTTGAAATCAGATCTTTTTGTGTTTCCAACCAGTCGATATGTTCTTCGGTGTCATCCAGAATATGCTGAAACAATTCGCGTGAAACATAGTCACGTACTGACTCACAGGCCGCAATGCCGTCCTTGACGGTTTGCTGCGAGATTTTCTCGAGCTGTAAATCGCAGTCGAGCATTTCGGGTGTATTTTCACCCACCATCAGCTTGTGCAGTGCCTGAAGATTGGGCAGGCCATCCAGCATCAAAATGCGGTCGATGAGCTTATCTGCATGTTTCATTTCGCCGATCGATTCAGCGTATTCTTTTTTCCCCAATTTTTCGAAGCCCCAGTGTTTGTACATACGCGCATGCAAAAAATACTGGTTGATGGCAGTCAGTTCATTGGTGAGCTGGTCATTGAGCAGCTTGATGATAGTGGGATCACCTTTCATGGGGGCCTTTGTGCGTGAGGTTTGAATGGGGATTAGCGTAAAACGTTGCGCATCTTACCGCAGCATGCGTCTATTGTCTGATATTCGGTGTTATTCCGTTACTGCGAATGATTGTGTTTTTGCGAACGATTCGCAAACGCAATCACAATCGAAGATTGATGATGTTTGTATGTAACGAGGATGGGCGTTGTCGTAGAGGTAGGAAACAGCTACTCAGCCAGTGACGAGTTCGCGACGCAGTGCTGTAAAGCGAGTTGAGATTTCTTGCTGGTGCTGGCTGACGAGTGCTTTGGCGCAGGGCAGGCATTTGCCGCAGCATGCGCCGACGTTGAACTGTGCGCGGATTTCCGAAAGCGAGGTTGCACCTGCATCGATTGCAGCCCGGATAGTTCTGTCGGAAACGTTGTGGCAGACGCAAACAATCATAATGGACTCGTAGCTTGTAAATGCGAACAATTCTTGTTTAGATTATTAACGAAGCCTTGTTCGATTGCAAGTGGTTTTTGCGAATTTTTGCCAGGGTAGTCAAAAAAGAGGACCCCCAGTGATACTGGGTCGACGGGGCGAGCGGATTGCGGCGGGATCGGGTTGGTCAGGTGCAGCGGGGGCGCATAGGCTGCACGCTGCCGGGGCCGCCGAACCCCTGCTACATATTCGCTAGGACATCGCTGTCTCCTCCTCAAAGCAAAATGCTCGCTGAAGTCAGCGGGCATTTTAAAGACAAAAAACTGCCTTCAAGGGCGACCAAGCAAACAATCGAAATCGCCATATGAAATATTTTCAAATTAGCAAATTCCACTGCTAGATTACCGCTGTACTAGACATCTATAACACTTAGTGACATAGTTTGGTAATGCGCCGTGTCTTCAAAACTCGTTACTTTGCCCGCTGGATGCGTAAGACCGAATTGACGAACCCAGCGCTTTGCAAGGCGGTTGCTGAGATGGCAGAGGGTCTGATCGATGCTGACTTAGGCGGTGATGTGCTTAAGAAGCGTGTTGCCCTCCCCGGTCGAGGAAAAAGCGGTGGGGTTCGCACCTTGGTCGCTACCCGACAAGGTACTCGATGGTTTTTCATGTTCGGCTTT
>CAYUDI010000245.1:0-3257 GCA_964443585.1 uncultured Bifidobacterium sp. | reverse complement strand
CCTACCATGTCAAGGTAGTGCTCTAACCAGCTGAGCTACGCGCCTAAAGAGGCCGAATTATAGCCAGCTTTGACTCTTTCTGCCAGTCTCGTGCAACGGATATGCAGGAAAACTTAGGGAAATGCTATTAATTGTGATTTAAATGGCGAGCCAGCGCAGCTGTGCGGCGCGGGATCAATTTATCAACGGGTGAGCTTTGATTCGTTACTCGCGTAGCGACTCGCTTTTATTTATTCAGTGCTTCATTAGTTTTATGGCATGTTGATACGGGTGCCACACGTCAAATTGTCTTAAGCGAGGCACTTACAACCACATTTAGTTTCTTCTCACCTCAAGCACACCCTTAACGTCACGAATCACTGCCAGTGCTCGTTGTAGCTGTGCGGTGGAAGCAATCTCGCCCGTAAACGACATGAATGCCTGACCTTTGCTGCTGCGGGTTGATACGCCAATGACATTAATTTTCTCGCGTAAAAAAATATCTGAAATATCGCGCAGCAAACCTTGTCTGTCAGCGGCCTGCACAAACACGTCGACTGGATACACAGTATCCGTGGTCAATGTACCCCACTCTGTTTGCACCATACGCTCTGGAGCGCGCAAACACATTTGCGAAAAATTTTTACAAAGGGTGCGATGGATGGAAATACCCTTGCCGCGAGTGATAAATCCTACGATAGGATCTGGCGGCGCCGGCTTGCAGCAACTTGCCATACTCGTCAACAAGCCACTGGTACCCAAAACTAACACGCCTGACTTAGCGCCCTGAGTCACACTTGAGGCTTTGCTTTTGCGCGTCAGTACAGCATCCTCTAAGGCTGGCGCTTTGCTGACATCATTCACACGCAAAGCTTGCTCTATCAATCTCAGACTCAATCTATCATTACCCACTGCCAGTAAAAACTCATCGAGCTTTTGAAAACCTAGCTTGTGAGCGAGATCTTCTAGGTTGACCGCTGTCTTGCCCTCACGCTGCAAGGTTTTTTCCAGCATGGTACGGCCACGTGACAGTGTCTCTTGTTCTTCAATCGCATTAAACCAGGCGCGAATTTTTGCCCGTGTACGTTGACTCGCTGTGTAACCATCGGCCAACCAATCACGCGACGGACCTGCTGCACCGGAAGCGGCTGCCTCACCTTTTGCCGTAATAATTTCTACTGTCTGAGCATTTTTCAGCGGCGTGTTTAATGGCACCATCGTGCCATTGATTTTTGCTCCGCGGCAGCGATGCCCTATATCGCTATGCAAGTGATATGCAAAATCAATCGGCGTTGCACCCGCAGGTAATTCAATCACACGTGCCTGCGGTGTCATGACATAAATACGATCATTGAGCGATGCCGACTTTAATTGTTCTACCCACTGACGATCACTTTCATCTTCACCAACCACTGTATCGGCCACTTCACTTTTCCACGTGAGTAGCTGTCGTAGCCAGGCAATTTTTTCATCATATTTTTGATCAGCGGATCCACCAGTGCCTTCTTTGTAGCGCCAGTGCGCCGCCACACCGTATTCAGCGAATCGATGCATATCCTGAGTACGTATTTGCACCTCCAGCGTGCGGCCATCATCAGCCTGAACTATCGTGTGCAGCGACTGATATCCATTTGATTTTGGGCGTGCAATGTAATCATCGAACTCCTCAGTAACAGGCGTCCAAATGTTATGAACGATCGACAAAACGGCATAGCAGGTTTTTACATCTTCAACGATGACGCGAAATGCGCGCACATCATGCAAGCGTGAAAAATCAATATCTTTACCCTGCATCTTGCTCCAAATACTAAAAATATGTTTAGGCCGACCATATACCTCAGCCTTGATACCCGCCATTGCCAACTCAGCTTTGAGTCTGACGATGGATTCCTCTACAAAGCTTTCTCTTTCAACGCGACGTTCTTCCAGCATGCGTGCAATTTTTTTATAACCTGCAGGATCACTAAAACGAAACGATAAATCTTCTAACTCCCACTTAAGCTGCCAAACACCGAGTCGATTAGCTAAGGGTGCATAAAGATCAAACGTCTCGCGTGCATAGCGCAAAGTCATATCGTTTTCAAGCTTACAGTCTGCAAAATAACGTAGTGTCGTTAATCGCGAAGCAAGACGAACTAACACCACGCGCATATCCGTAGCCATTGCCAAGGTCATTTTGCGTAGCGTCTCAAGCTGAGTCGCTGCACTATGTTTACCCTTACCTGCTTCTTTATGAACAATCACACCTTCATGCAAACGCATCAACTGCCGTATACCAGTCACCATGTTGGCAACCTCGGTACCAAAGTGCGATTCAATTAATTGTGCGCGTGCCTCATCAAAAACAACTAACTCAAATAATATGCCAGCAATGCGAGTATCGGCATCCGTCCTAAGCCCCGCTAAAGCAGATACAACGCCGCGAGAAAAACTCAAGGTATCTTGTCCGGTAGTTACCTGACGATTAGCATACGATTCACGCACGAATTCCTGAGCATCGAGTAAGCGTGCGCCATCCTCAGGCCGCAAACCTGCAATCAATGCTTCATTACCTTCAGTAACGAGGGTTGTAGATACCATGACGAAAAATTTATCTGTCAGCTTTTAGTCGACGTATTGCCAGAGCACTAAACCCTATCTTTACGAGAGAAAAAATTTGCGTGCAATTGCAATCTGATCTGGATGTACAAACGTTGGTGCATGGCCTATGCCCGGCAATTCAATCAGTTGTGGTTTGGGGCCACGCTCCGTCATCTGCTTAGCCGTCTCAGGCGTAAGTAAATCTGATTCTGTACCGCGCACCAATAGTACAGGGCATCGTATTGCATCATAGGCTAACCACAAGGCTGCTTCGCCCTTAATGACGCTTTCCTCCGTCATACTTTCAAAAGCCTTCGCAATCGACGGATCATAATGTCGGCGCCATGAGCCATCGGGCTCCTGGCGTAGTACATCACTCGCTAGTTTGTGCCATTGTTCATTCGTATGCGGGCCAAATGAAGCCGAAACCGTGCGTATGTACGCTTCACCCTCATCAAAACTCGCAAAACGTCTATCTAAACCCAGATACGCTGCAATGCGCAGTAGTGCAGAATAATTTAGTGTGGGTCCCACATCGTTCATTATCATTTTGCGTATCGGCGATTCAGGTAACCCTGCCAAACCCATACCGATCAACGCCCCCATCGACGTGCCAAACCAGTCCACGGCAGGTACATCAAGACGGGCCACCAGAGTCACCATATCACTTACGTATTGAGGCACTGCATACAACTGAG
>CAYUDI010000244.1:0-3299 GCA_964443585.1 uncultured Bifidobacterium sp. | reverse complement strand
GCTTACGCGGCTATTCACTACACACTAATTTTCCGTGGCATCACGCATGGCGGGGCCTTGTAGGCGTCACTGCACTTTGGATGTGGTTCTTTGCCATCGGTCAATTGCCCTTGGCCACGGCAATGACACTTAATTACATGGCACCGATATGGATAGCAAGCATAGTCTTTACGCTTGGCTGGTGGCATGGACAACGTCGATTCGAATGGGGCTTAGCCGCAGCCATCGTCACGAGTTTTATCGGTGTAGCTTTACTCCTTAAACCATCGATTCATGCTGAACAATGGCTAGGTGGATTAGTTGCATTGATCTCTGGATTTTTATCGGCGTTGGCGTATATACAAGTTAAAAAATTAGGTCAGCTAGGTGAGCCTGAATACCGAGTTGTGTTTTATTTTTCTGTAATCGGTATGCTGGGTGGTTTAGTCAGTGGCATGTTGGACAGCTATCTCAGTACTGGCGAAATACATCTGCTGCACTCGTTATCAGCTCAAGATTTTTTTCTATTACTTGCCATAGGCATTTCAGCCACCATTGCACAAATAGCGATGACACGCGCTTACAGATTAGGCGCCATGCTGGTGACAGCCAACTTACAATACACAGGCATTATTTTCTCCAGTCTGTGGGGCATACTGATTTGGGGAGATAAACTAGACTTCTATGGTTGGCTAGGTATAGTGACCATACTCGTTAGCGGCATCGTGGCAACCTTTTATAATGCCCGCAGCAGCATATCCGTAAAAACAGAACGGTGATTACACTCAGCATGATGTGCGACAGTAGATAAAAAATTGGAGGCTGTGATGTCCTACACCACACTAATTTCAGCAAGCGACTTAAAAATTCAGCGAGCGCATCCTGATACCGTCATCCTCGATTGCCGATCTGAACTTACCGACCCCCGAGCCGGCGCAACTGCCTACGCCGCAGGACACATACCCGGCGCACAACATGCGGATGCGGATGTGCATTTATCCGATAAAGCTCCTGGGCCGCATGGTGAGTTTCGCGGCAGGCATCCATTGCCATCCAAAGAATCGTTCATAGAACAATTGAGAAACTGGGGCATACATTCAAACTCACAAGTGATTGTTTACGATGCGCACGGCGGCATGTTTGCATCGCGCGTCTGGTGGATGCTGCGGTGGGTTGGACATGCCAAGGTTGCGCTGCTAGATGGCGGCCTTGCGGCCTGGCTTGCGGCGGATGGTGCCTTAGTTACTGACGTACCCACACCATCGCGCGGCAGCATCGCCATACAAGCCTCCATAACTACGGTCGTTACTGCTACTGATGTCGTAGCAAATTTATCGACCAAAAAATACACCGTGCTTGATGCGCGGGCGGCAGATCGTTTTCGTGGAGAGAATGAGACCATCGATCCGGTTGCAGGTCGTATTCCGGGCGCAAAAAATCGCTGGTTCAAAGACAATCTGCGTGACGATGGTTACTTTAAAACGGGAGAACAATTACGCGCCGAATTTCGGCCTCTCATTACCCACCCAAGCGAAACCATACTTCAGTGTGGCTCTGGTATTTCTGCCTGCCACAACGCATTTGCAATGGAAATTGCCGGACTCAGCGGTGCGGCGTTATATCCCGGTTCCTGGAGCGAATGGTCATCCGACGCATCGCGGCCGGTAGCAACCGGAACAGACTAGCTTAATGTAGGTGAAATCGATGCGTAAGAACTAGCACGATGATCACACCCAATGCGATTAGCACAAACTGGGGCACCGATTCACGAAGCGTTGCACGTCGCTGCATCTGAGGCATTAAATCGCTGACTGCAATGTAAATAAACCCTGAAGACGCTACCACCAACACATACGGAATTAAGTGCATACCACTACCTAACGCGTAGTAGCCCACTAAGCCACCCACCACGGCCATCAAACTACAAATCAGATTGTAAACATACGCGCGTGTTTTACTGAGTCCGGCGTTGAGCAACACAATAAAATCGCCTATCTCTTGTGGAATTTCATGCGCAATAATAGCCAGGGCGGTGATTACTCCCAGTTTGGGGTCAGCCAGAAAAGCGGCTGCAATCAGTATGCCGTCTGTAAAGTTATGCAGGCCATCACCAACCAATATCATCCAGCCCGATTTACCAGCTTCGTGTGCGTCATGACCATGTTCATGATCATGCCCGTCACCTTCGTAATGATGTGAGTGACGCAGAATCGCAAATTTTTCCAGTAAAAAGAAACCGAGCAAGCCTGCCAGCAGCGTTGCAAACAATACGTGAACACTTGCGTTGGACTCAAAAGCCTCGGGCAGCGCATGCAGCAGTGATGTAGAAAGCATGATACCCACCGACAGGCTAACCATGCGTTCCACCATCTTTGACAGAAAACTGTACGAAAGAAAGGCAGCCGCAGAAATACTGATCAAACCACCTATAGTGGTTGCCAGCAAAATAGAAGTGAGAGTGGTATCGATTTTGTAGTCCTGTTGAATTCAACAAACGCCGCGATTAGACCATAGCCCCAGGTAGACATGCAATTCGTCAAATGACGGTTTTGCCCATACCCTCGGTTGATGGTCTGAACTGACTCGCTAGGCAGATGCCAACCACGCAATCGACCTAGCAAGATCTATTCAATGTGCTTTTTCCCAATTGGGGCCAGTACCAAGATCAGCTACCAGTGGAACCTTCAGTTGTGCCACGCCTGCCATTAATTCAGGTAGCCGTACCTTGACGATAGCCAGTTCACTCTCTGGTACTTCCAGGACCAGTTCATCGTGCACCTGCATCACCATGCGTGAGCCTAGTTGTTTCTGATCTAGCCAGTTCTGTACCGCAATCATGGCCAGCTTGATTAAATCTGCTGCCGTACCCTGCATAGGCGCATTAATCGCTGCACGCTCTGCTCCCTGACGTCGCGGACCATTCGGTGAATTAATTTCAGGCAGCCACAAACGTCGGCCAAATACGGTTTCTACATAGCCTTGCGACTTGGCTTGTTGACGCACATCGTCCATGAATTGCTTAACACCTGCAAAGCGGGTGAAATATTTTTCCATGTACATCTGTGCTGCTGAACGCTCAACACCTAAATTACCTGCCAGACCAAAAACGCTCATCCCGTACATCAAACCAAAATTAATTACTTTAGCGTAGCGACGTTGTTCGCTACTCACCTCGGCCAAAGGCATACCAAAGATTTCGGAGGCCGTTGCACGGTGTATGTCCTCACCCGCAGCAAAGGCACGCAGCATGCCTTCATCTCCCGACAAATGCGCCATGATGCGCAATTCAATTTGCGAGTAATCGGCAGACACAATCACAT
>CAYUDI010000243.1:0-3362 GCA_964443585.1 uncultured Bifidobacterium sp. | reverse complement strand
GAACGCGCCAATTATTCTTGGCGTAAGAGCGATTGCGACTCCGCTTGCATGTGGCAATACCGTCATCGTCAAACCTTCTGAAGAAACACCGGCCACCGCTACTCTGCTGGGCGAGGTCATGAACAAAGTGGGTATACCTAAAGGTGTTTACAACGTCGTGCATGGTTTTGGACCTAACTCGGCGGGTGAATTCCTGACTAAGCATCCCGGTGTCGATGGCATTACCTTTACTGGAGAAACACGAACCGGTGAAGCCATCATGGCCGCTGCTGCCAAAGGTGTGCGCCCTGTGTCATTCGAGCTCGGCGGGAAAAATGCAGGTATCGTTTTTGCTGATGCCGATTTTGATAAAGCTGTCGCGGGCATTATGCGCTCTTCATTTGAAAACTGCGGCCAAGTCTGCCTTGGTACGGAGCGCGTTTATGTACAACGCCCTATTTTTGAAAAATTCGTTAACGCGCTCAAAGAAAAAGCAGAAGCATTAAAAATAGGTCCATCCAACGAACCGGGTGTTGGTTTAGGGCCCTTAATTTCAGCAGAACACAAAGAAAAAGTACTGTCTTATTACGCAAAGGCGAAAGCCGACGGCGCAACGGTTGTGACCGGTGGCGGCTCTCCTGTTATGGCTGATTCACTTCAACAAGGTCATTGGGTACAACCGACTATCTGGACTGGTTTGCCTGAGAGCTCTTCGATTATCCGCGAAGAGATTTTTGGGCCATGCTGTCATATCGCGCCCTTTGATACAGAAGACGAAGCAATAGCTCTCGCTAACGATACGCCTTATGGTTTAGCCACGACGATCTGGACTAGCAATATGTCTACCGCTACCCGAATGGCAAATTCTGTACACGTGGGTCTGTGTTGGATAAACAGTTGGTTCTTGCGCGATTTGCGTACATCGTTTGGTGGCTCGAAAGCATCTGGTATTGGTCGTGAAGGTGGTGTGCATTCGCTTGAGTTTTACACCGATCTTCGCAATGTCATGATCAAAATATAAATCTACTACTACCGGAGTACACGCATGGCCATGAACGCACAAACAATAACTCGCTACGGTGATGAATTATATGATTCACTCATCTCACGTATTCCTGTTGAACCTATTACGAATCGCGAATCTGATTTTTCTATTGATGACGCCTACCAAATACAACTACGCATGATTCAGCGTCGCATCGATGCAGGTGAAATTTTAGTTGGTAAAAAAATTGGTGTCACCAGCAAAGTCGTTATGGATATGCTGGGTGTCAATCAGCCTGACTTTGGTCATTTGCTTTCGGGTATGGTGTTTAACGAAGGTGAAGCTGTCGATACGAGCAAAATGATTGCACCCAAGGCAGAAGCTGAAGTGGCATTCATACTTTCTCGCAATCTGACTGGCCCCGGTGTTACAGCGGCTGACGTGCTACGCGCAACGGACTGTGTCATGCCTTGCTTTGAAATTGTTGATTCTCGCATTAAAGATTGGAAAATTAAAATTCAAGACACCGTGGCAGACAATGCCTCATGCGGAGTTTTTACGCTGGGAGGCACACGCAAAAGCCCTCGTGATCTGGATCTCTCACTCGCTGGCATGGTGCTCGATAAAAACGGTGAAATTATAAGCACGTCTGCAGGTGCCTCTGTACAAGGCTCACCGGTCAACGCCGTTGCGTGGCTAGCCAATACGCTAGGTCGCTTGGGTATCACACTTAAAGCCGGCGACGTCATTCTCTCTGGTTCGCAATCACCATTAGTGCCTGTGAAAGCGGGCGACAGCCTGCATTGTTCCGTCGGTGGATTAGGCAGTACTTCCGTACGATTTATCTAAGCACGACTAGGTCACTATTTACATCTCATTGATTACGAGAGAACTTCATGCAACTCGATAAAGCCACCATAGAAAAACTTGCTGCTCATCTGGAATCTGCTGAGCTGGAAGCACGCGATATAGTAAAAATTACAGATGATTATCCCCAAATGGATTGGGATGATGCTTACACTATTCAAGACACTATTCGTCAGAGAAAAGAAGCGCGTGGAAACAAAACAGCCGGCCTGAAAGCTGGACTAACATCATTCGCCAAGATGAAGCAAATGGGCGTGGATGTGCCCTGCTTCGGTTTTGTGTCTGACTACATGTCTCGCCCTGATGGCGGCGAGATCAAAATGTCAGAATTGATACACCCTAAAGTAGAAGCCGAAATCTGCGTCGTGACTAAAGCCCCCCTCAGAGGCCCTGGATGCCATGTAGGTGCGGTGATGGCAGCGATAGATTTTGTGTTACCAGCCGTAGAAGTCATTGATAGTCGCTACCGTGATTTCAAATTTGATTTGAAAAGCGTGGTTGCAGATAACACCTCAGCATCACGGTTTGTAATTGGTGGACGTTCGCGCAATGTTGAAGATGTTGATTTGCGTACGCTAGGCGTGGTGCTCGAGAAAAACGGTGAGGTAATGGCGATGGCCGCTGGTGCTGCAGTACTAGGGCACCCAGCCGCTGCTATTGCCATGATGGCCAATCATCTCGGCGCGCGTGGACAAGAAATTCCTGCCGGTACCTTCATCATGACAGGTGGCGTGACAGAAGCTATTCCGGTTCAGGCAGGCGACAGTATTTTGGTCCGCTTCCAAGATCTAGGCTCAGTATCAATGCGCTTTGTCTAATAACCAGACTTATGAGTGCCTCTACACACGCTTCTGCTGTCACTGTACTGGTGACACGGCGAATCAAACCATTGCATGAAACAGATTTTGAAAATGTAATGGGTAACATGATGGCCGCTGCGAAAGAATTTCAAGGCCATCTCGGTAGCCAATTGATAAAGCCCAGCGAAGAAGAACCGGGGCTCTATCACGTAGTGTTTGCGTTTGATTCAGATGACCATCTGCAAACATGGCAGGCATCTCCTGCACGCGCACTTGGACTTGCTGCAATCGACCCCCTCACCGAGGGACAAGCACAGATGCGACAAATGATAGGTATGGCTCACTGGTTCATGACCGCAGGACATGCCACTCCACCTCCTCGCTGGAAAGTAGCTACGGTAACTTGGCTGGGTATTTTTCCTACGGTGCTGCTGTTGTTTACCTTGCTGGGTGATTTGCTCGCACCTTGGCCGCTGGTGCCTCGGGTAATGTTGCTGACCATGCTCGTTGTGCTCATCATGACCTGGTTAGTCGCGCCACAATTAACCAAGCTGTTAAAGCCGTGGTTACACAGTGGGCACGCACGCTAATAAAAGGACGATATGGATTTTCAATTAAAAGGACAAACAGCACTCGTAACTGGATCGACTGCGGGTATTGGTTATGCCATCGCCAAACTTCTCGCAGCAGAAGGTGCGCATGTCATTATTAATGGACGCACGCAAGCATCG
>CAYUDI010000242.1:0-3380 GCA_964443585.1 uncultured Bifidobacterium sp. | reverse complement strand
ATTATCGAAGTACGCCAGCTTGCATGGCGAAACGCTTGATATGCCTGTGACGCGTTCGTAGTTTGATTTTTAGTACGCATCTATTGTCTGAGTAACTAAGCGCCGAGATATCTCGGCGCTTCTTCATTGGAGAACACTACCATGATCGACGTCTACTCCATGGCCACCCCGAATGGTCATAAAGTTCACATCATGCTGGAAGAATGCGGGCTGGCTTATCGTGCGCATAACGTCGACATAGGCGAAGGCGATCAATTCAAACCAGAATTTTTAGCGATTTCTCCTAACAATAAAATTCCAGCCATCGTTGATCCACACGGCCCGGATGGAAAACCGTTTTCATTATTTGAATCGGGTGCGATTCTGGTTTATCTTGCCAGTAAAGTAGATAAATTTTTGGGTAAAACTGACATAGAAAAATTTACGGTCTTGCAGTGGTTAATGTTTCAGATGGGCGGATTAGGCCCTATGCTGGGCCAGGCACATCATTTTCGTATTTATGCGCCAGAAAAAATTGAGTATGCCGTCAATCGTTATACCAACGAAGCCAAGCGACTGTATGGTGTAATGGACAGGCAGCTAGCTAAACATGCTTATATCGCTGGCGAGGAATACACCATCGCTGATATTGCGTGCTTTCCATGGACACGCTCATGGAAAAATCAGGGCATAGACTGGGATGATTTTCCGAATGCCAAACGCTGGCATGATGACATCGCTGCTCGTCCAGCAGTGCAGCGCGGCGTAGAAGTATTAACGCATCTACGAAAACCGCTGGTTGATGATAAAGCCAGAGAAATGATGTTTGGTGCGACTCAGTATCAAAAGCGTTGAAATACCGCGTTGAAAGTTCTCAGCGCTTTTGATGCCTTTATAGTTTATAAAAATTTTAGAAATATTTTCTCAGCACGGATTCAGCAACACACACTGGTTTGTCTGAGCCCTCTAGCTCTACCGTCATCAGCCAAATGCTTTGTACATAGCCCTCCATGGGCTCTACTGTCATCAGCTTGAAACGTCCGCGCAAGCGGCCACCAACGATCATGGGCGCTGGAAAGCGAACTTTGTTGAGTCCGTAGTTAATGCTCATTTTTCCCGGCGGCAGCTCAACCACCGATTCAAACAAGGTTGGAATAAGTGAAAGCGTCATGTAACCATGCGCAATCGTGCCACCAAAGGGTGACTCACGTTTAGCGCGTTCTACATCGACATGTATCCATTGATGATCATCGGTTGCACCGGCAAACAGATTGACTCGATCTTGCGAAATCGTCATCCACTCGGATACGGCGATTTCATGCCCTGCTTCAGCCTGTAAATCAGCGACGGTTGCAAATGTACGCATAAAAATTTCCCGTTAAATCAATCTGCGCTGGCAAAGCCAGGCTGCGCAATAAATCGATGCAAGTGATGATCTGTGTCGCCCAATGTTAGCTCTATCGCAGAGAGCCGTTTGAAGTAATGCGCTGCCAGCATTTCATTGGTTACACCCATACCGCCATGCAGTTGTACTGCTTGCTGACCAATGAACTTCATTGCCTGACCCACTCTGGCCTTCGCAGCAGACACTACGCGTCTGCGCTCAGTAGCATCTGCTGAAGCGACTTTCACTGCGGCTAGCATAGTCATAGAACGCGCTTGTTCCAGGTGCATAAACATATCGGCCATACGATGCTGTAACACCTGAAATTTTCCTATAGGTACACCGAACTGCTGTCGATTACGTATGTATTCCAGCGTAGCTGCCTGCAATGCTTCCATCACACCCAACGCTTCTGAACACAGCAAACTCACACCATGGTCGGCCGCTGCATCCAACATATCGCCACCATGGCTCTCTTTACCTAGCAGAGTCTCTTTGGTAACGTGCACATGGTCGAAATGAACTGTGGGGGTACGCATGCCACCGTTAGTCCGACTTTCATGCAGGCTGATACCGGCACTATCCACGGGCACAACAAATAATGAAATACCAGCTGTGTCCCGCGCATTACCACTGCTGCGTGCTGACACAATTAGATAGTCTGCTTGCGCTGCATGCAGTACATTGACTTTTTCGCCGCTCAACACCCAGCCTTCGCCGCTGCGGGCCGCATTCAGAGTGATGTTGTGTAATTCATGGCGCGACTGGCGCTCACTCAAAGCACACGCCAGCTTGATTTCTCCAGCGCCTACGTTGGAAAGCAAAGCACCTTGTTCACCGGCGAGTTTTAAAAATTCCACACCCAGCAACGTCGCAAATACTGGCTCAATGATTAATGCTCGGCCCAACGCCTGCATGACCACCATTTGATCAATCGCCGTGCCATCAAAACCATCATGCTCTGCGGGTATAGGTAATGCCAGTACACCTAATTCAGCCAATGCCTGCCACGCCAACTCCGAATGACCACTGTCTGAATGTATGATTTTTTTACGAGTCTCAAAACCATAATCTTTTTCAGCCCAACGCGTAATGGCATCGAATAACTGCTGCTGCTCTGGCGACAAATCAAAGTCCATCTCTCTCTCCTTGAATGGTCGCTTTATAAACCCAGAATCATCTGGGTAATGATATTGCGCTGAATTTCATTGGAACCACCATAAATCGTGGTTTTACGATAATTAAAATAATGCGGCATCAACGGAGCAGCATCATCATCGTTGGCCATGCTGTGCTCAGTATCACCTTCCAGATAAGTCGGATCAAATGGCAAACTCATAGGTCCGGCTGCTTCGACCATTAACTCGGTGAGTGTTTGCTGTATTTCGGTGCCTTTGATTTTCAACATGGATGCTTCTGGGCCTGGTGCACGTTGCTTGGCTTCTTGATAGATCACGCGCAGCACTGTTACCTCTAGTGCCATCAAATCGACTTCCAGAGCAGCTACCTTGTGCGCAAACACTGAATCATGGATGAGTGGCTGTCCATTTTTTTTCATGCGTGTTGCTAGGCGTTTGATGAACATGAGCTCGCGCTTAGAACGTCCAACGGCCGCAATATTGGTGCGCTCATGACCGAGCAAATATTTGGCATAAGTCCAGCCGCGATTTTCTTCACCCACTAAATTTTGTACAGGTACACGCACATTGTCGAAGAAGACTTCATTGACTTCATGATCTTCGTCCAGCGTAATGATAGGACGCACGGTGATGCCCGGCGTTTTCATATCGATCAGCAGAAACGAAATACCTTCTTGCTTGCGCACACCCGTATCAGTTCTGACCAAACAAAACATCAAGTCAGCATACTGAGCCAGCGTAGTCCAGGTTTTTTGTCCGTTGACGATGTAATGATCGCCCTTGTTTTCTGCACGTGTTTTTAGCGACGCCAAATCCGATCCCGAGCCCGGCTCAGAATACCCCTGGCACCACCAATCGTCGCAGGCAAGAATACGAGG
>CAYUDI010000241.1:0-3427 GCA_964443585.1 uncultured Bifidobacterium sp. | reverse complement strand
TTTAAGGCAAAGGGGAGCGGCATGCGCAGCCAGCGCACGCCGGGAGCGACCTGCACGCACTTTCCGGTTTCGGGGAGCGTATCGCCTAAAGGGTAATGGAGTTCAGATTCCTGAGGATTCATGGATAAATGCCGTTGTATAGAGATGCGTAGTGCGAGCTTTCCAATTGGTTGGAGTCGCCCTTACAATAGAGGTTTAGTTGACGTTTACGTAAACGGCATTTTACCCTTATTACTTATGGTCACTTACACCATCACCGAGCTGGCGCGCGAATTTGACATCACCCCGCGAGCTATCCGATTTTATGAAGATCAGGGCTTAATTAGCCCGCGCCGCGAGGGTACGGGTGGCCGGGTCCGTATTTACGGCGCACGCGACCGCACTCGACTAAAGCTGACCTTGCGCGGCAAGCGTTTGGGTCTGACGCTCTCAGAGATCAAAGATTTAGTGGATATGTATGAATCGCCCAAGGATTCGGCGGCTCAACTTCAACGCTTTCTGACGGTACTGGCTCAGCATCGAGATGCGCTGGAACAGCAACGCGAAGACATAGAAGTCACCCTGGCTGAAATTGCTGCACATGAAGAAAAATGCCAGCGCATGTTGGCTCAACCCTCAGCAGATCGCAAACCCTCAGCTACCGCTACGCGTACTCGACGCGTTGCCTAAATCACCACTCTGCTAACAGCAACGGAGAAAGTCATGATGGATTTACCCGGCTTACGTTTTGATCACGGCGACGATATCGCTGCTCTGCGTGAAGCTATACGAGATTTTGCTGCAGCAGAAATTGCACCGCGTGCGGCAGAGATTGATAAAACAGATCAGTTTCCTATGGATTTATGGCGCAAGATGGGTGATCTGGGTTTGCTCGGCATCACAGTCGACGAAGCGCTCGGTGGCAGTGGGCTGGGTTATCTGGCGCATATCGTCGCGATGGAAGAAATTTCGCGCGCTTCTGCCTCGGTAGGTTTGTCGTATGGTGCGCATTCGAATTTATGTGTGAATCAGATACGCCGTAACGGCACAGACGATCAGAAAAAACACTACCTACCCAAGCTGATATCGGGCGAGCACATAGGTGCGCTGGCGATGTCAGAACCGAATGCCGGATCAGACGTCGTTAGTATGAAACTGCGCGCTGAATTCAAAGGTGATCGCTGGATACTGAATGGCAGCAAGATGTGGATCACCAATGGCCCTGATGCTGATGTGCTGGTGGTGTACGCAAAAAATGATATTGAAGCGGGCCCACGCGGCATTACTGCATTTTTAATCGAAAAACACTTCCCGGGATTTTCGGTTGCGCAAAAACTCGATAAGCTCGGCATGCGTGGATCGCACACGGGCGAATTAGTATTTCAAAATTGTGAAGTGCCCGCAGAAAATGTGCTCGGCGGTTTAGGTCGCGGAGTCAATGTATTAATGTCGGGCTTGGATTACGAGCGTGCTGTACTGTCAGGCGGGCCTTTAGGCATTATGCAAGCGTGCATGGATGCCGTTGTACCGTATGTGCATGATCGTAAGCAGTTTGGTCAGCCCATAGGTGAGTTTCAGCTCATGCAAGGCAAATTGGCAGACATGTATTCCACCATGATGGCGTGCAAAGCCTATGTGTATGCCGTGGGACAAGCGTGTGATCGCGCAAAAACTCCCGATGAAATCAGAGCGCTGCGCAAAGATGCCGCAGGCGCGATTCTTTACTCTGCTGAGAAAGCCACCTGGATGGCGGGCGAAGCTATACAAACGCTAGGTGGTAATGGCTACATTAATGATTATCCGGTAGGGCGTTTGTGGCGCGATGCCAAGCTCTATGAGATAGGCGCAGGTACCAGTGAGATACGGCGTATGTTGATAGGACGTGAATTATTTGCCGAGACTGCATGATTTAAACAGCGCGCGTTTTTTTTCTTGATTTTTAAATAGAGTTTTTATGCAGCATTTCCCCAAGCTTTTATCGTCTCAAATTGCATTTGATATTGCACGCGTGATTTTGGATGGCTTTGACAAGCATTACAGTTTGTTTCGACAAGCTAGCCAAGCCGCACGTCAACATTTTGAGCAGATGACCTGGAAAGAAGCGCAAGCTGAGGCGCGCGAACGTATTGCGTTCTATGACAGGCGGGTAGATGAATGCGTGCAGTTGCTTGAAGATGAATATGAACAAGCTGAGCTGACGGATACTGTCTGGCGTGAAGTGAAGCTGCACTATATTGGCATGTTGATGGATCATCGTCAGCCCGAACTGGCTGAGACATTTTTTAATTCCGTGTGCTGCAAAATTTTGCATCGTACGTATTTCAATAATGACTTTATTTTCGTGCGTCCAGCTGTATCGACCGAATACATAGAGCCTGCTCAAGGTATACCTACATACAGAGTGTACTACCCTCAAAGCGACGGTATGCGCCCTGCCTTGCGTCGCATGGTCACCAATTTTCAGTTGGTGGGTGAATTTGCTAATCTCGAAAGCGATATTTCGCAAGTAGAAGCGCGTCTGGAATTTGTATTGGCCGGTATGCCGCTGGAGCCGAATTATCAGATACAAGTGCTATCGAGTCTTTTCTATAGAAACAAAGGTGCGTACATCGTTGGGAAAATGGTTAATGGCAGCCGCGAATACCCTTTTGTCATACCGATACTTCATAAACGTAAAGGCGCATTGTTGCTAGATGCTGTGATTGCGGATGTGGGGCTAATTACCACCTTGTTTTCATTTACGCGCGCTTATTTTATGGTTGATATGGAAGTACCATCAGCTTACGTAAAATTTGTGCGCAGCATGTTGCCCAATAAGCCGCGCAGTGAAATTTACACCATACTGGGTTTACAAAAGCAGGGTAAAGCTGCTTTTTACCGTGATTTTCTTCATCATTTAGAGCACTCATCCGATCACTTCGAAATTGCCCCCGGCATACGCGGCTTGGTCATGGTGGTATTTTCCTTGCCATCCTTTCCGTATGTTTTTAAAGCGATTAAAGATAGTTTTCCTCCACCCAAAGAAACAACGCGCGAGCTGGTAAAAGAAAAGTATTTGCTGGTGAAATACCACGATCGGGTAGGTCGTATGGCAGATACATTGGAATATTCGAATGTTGCTTTTCCACGTAATCGTTTTTCCGATGAGCTACTCGCAGAATTAAAAACAGTCGCACCTTCATTGGTTGAGGAAGATGGGGACCAGGTTATCGTGCGCCATGTGTACATAGAGCGCCGCATGACTCCCCTAAATATTTGGTTAACCGAAGCCGAAGCCACCGCGGACAAAGATAAGCTAGAACATGGCATACGTGAATACGGTAATGCCATTAAAGACTTGGTAGCTGCCAATATCTTTCCGGGAGATATGTTGTACAAGAATTTTGGTGTGACACGTCAAGGTCGCGTCGTGTTTTATGACTACGATGAAATTGAATACATCACTGAT
>CAYUDI010000240.1:2683-3476 GCA_964443585.1 uncultured Bifidobacterium sp. | reverse complement strand
AATCCGTGGGCAAGGCGACTATGCCACCAGCACCTACGATTTGCGCTGCCTGCCGCACCAGCCGCTGCTGAGGATTGTCCGGATGGATCTGAAAATACTGGCTCATGAAAGCAAACGGCGACAGTCAATGACTGCCGCCGGAAAAAGAATAGATACGGACTGTATCAGGCCTGCTGCAATGCTGCAATGCGTTGTTCTATGGGTGGATGACTGGCGAATAACTCCATAATACCCTCAGCCTTGTTAATGCCCAGCGTCGCCACCGACTGGGGCAATCCAGCTGAGTGCATTTGTCCCAATCGCATCAGGGCATTAATCATCGGCCGTCTGTTCCCCAGTAAGTTGGCTGAGCCTGCATCGGCTCGAAACTCGCGCTGCCGCGAGAACCAGGCTACGATCATGGATGCCAGCAAGCCAAACACGATCTGGCAAACGATCACCGTAATCGTATAGCCTATGCCGACTGATTCATCGCTGTTTTTGGATAAGGCGCGGTCTACCATGTAGCCCACCACGCGCGAAAGAAACACCACGAAGGTGTTAACAACACCTTGCAGCAAAGTCATCGTAACCATGTCGCCATTAGCAATGTGAGCTACTTCGTGGCCCAGCACTGCTTCTATCTCTTCACGAGTCATGTTTTGCAAAAGCCCGGTTGACACCGCCACCAGCGCATCATTGCGGTTGGCACCTGTGGCAAAGGCATTGGGCTCACCCTCGTAAACAGCTACCTCGGGTCTGCCTATACCCGCCGTCGCTGCCAGTCTGTGTACGGTATCAAGCAGCCACTGTT
>CAYUDI010000240.1:0-2673 GCA_964443585.1 uncultured Bifidobacterium sp. | reverse complement strand
CTTCCGGCATACCAATTTGGGCTTTGTCGGCAAATTTGCGCACGGTTTCTACAATCCAGGCTTCATCAGCATTTTGCGGCTGCTCAATGATGCGCACCCCAGAGGTCCACTTGGCCATGGGTTTGCTAATCAAAAGAGAAAAAATAGATCCGGTAAATCCCACAACCAGCGAAAACACCATCAGCATGCCGATGTTTAGGCCTTGAGCTGACAAGTAGCGATCGACTCCCAGCACCGATAACACTATCGACATGACGGCGATCACCGCCACATTGGTTAGTACGAATAACAAAATTCGTTTCATTAATTAGCCTCCCTGGAGAACCAGACAGTAAAAAGATAACCAGAAGTTTACCCGAGGAGCCCCCATTAGGACGCCGCCTGGGCAATCTTGTACATGGGGATGACTCAATGACATTTCAAGATGCAGAGCGGCTAATTCAGAGCACCCAGTCGTGCCAAACCGGCGTCAAGTTGGGCGGCAGATGCGGCAGGCTGCCAAGATCAAACCGTGACTCTGCAGGGCCATGAAAATCCGAACCACGCGAGGCTAACAAACCGGTTTTTTGAGCGTAGGCGGCATATTGTTCGTATTGCGCGGGGTAATGGCTGCCGGTAATAACTTCGATGCCCTCACCACCCAGTGCACGGAACTGTTCAACGAACACATTGAATTGAAGATCATCAAAGGCGTAGCGTCCAGGATGCGCAATTACAGCACGACCACCCGCCGATCGTATCCAGCGCACTGATTGCTCCAACGTTGCCCAGCGATGGGGAACGAAACCGGGCTTGCCTTCGACCAGAAAGCTTTGAAATACCTCAGATACGGTATTTCGCACACCCTTTTCTACCAAAAATCGCGCGAAATGTGTTCGGCCTAGCAATTCGGGATTGTCGGCAAATGTTAATGCTCCTTCGAAGGCTCCGGGAATACCCACTGCATCGAGTTGCTCTGCGATATCGCGTCCACGCCGTTCGCGTCCGCCACGTACAGAGGCCAGGCCTTCGCGCAAATCAGGGTTATTTTCATCGATGTCCAAGCCAACAATATGTATTGTTTTGCCGGCCCATGTGATAGAAATTTCAACACCGGCTACAAAGCGAATACCCAAGTTATTAGCTGCGGCGCGGGCTTGGGCAATTCCATCCAACTCATCATGATCGGTCAGGGCCCATACATCGACACCATTCGCTTTAGCCCGTGCGGCCAACTCAGTTGGCGACAACACGCCATCAGATACGTTGGAATGACAATGCAAATCGACGTTGAGCATAGTAGCGGGCAAGGGTTTAAGCCGCAAAAAAAGAGTGTGATGTGATTGTACGCGTCTGTATCGATAGACGCAGGGACTCAACTCAAATCAGAAAATCTTCTATCAGTCGGGCGAGCAACTCAGGTTGATCATGGTGAACCATATGCCCTGCCTCGTTTATGACGGCTGTTTTAACGGACGGTATGGCCGCACGCCGCCGGTCTAGTTCGGCACGCACTTTATCGCGACCTCCCATCCAGCGCCACAGGTCACTTTCCTTGGCTTCTACCCACAATACTGGAGCGCTTATCTTTTCCCAACATGCCATTACCTCATCGACACGATACAAAGTAGCACCGGTAATTTTATGTGCAGGGTCGCCTAAAATCTCCCACTGCCCATCGGCATTCGGTGCGGCCCAATGCGCAGCTAAAAACTGTGCCCGCTCAGGTGCTAAGCGAGGATTAGTTTTCATCAAACGCTCAACCACACCGTCTATGGTTTCGTAACTACGCATGGTGGGTGGCTCGCGTAATTCATCTAACCATTTCGCATAGCGCGCAGGTGCCATAGCTGGCTGCGTAGCAGCTAATCCAAAGCCTTCCAGATTAACCAGCTTAGCCACTCTGTGAGGTCGTACTCCAGCGTAAATTCCAGCCACATTGCCGCCCATGCTGTGACCTATCAACGTGACTGCTTGATCTGGACAATAGTGATGCAGCAACGCATCGAGATCTCCCAGATAGTCGGCAAACCAGTAGCAATCACCACGCACACGCTCGGTAAGTCCAAAGCCACGCCAATCCGGCGCAATCACATGCCAATCGCAGGAAAAATTATCCACCACAAACTGAAATGAAGCCGCTACATCCATCCAGCCATGCAGCATAAAAAGGATAGGTGCATCAGGCTCCCCCCAATGCCGAACGTGAGTGCGAAGGCCGCGTAGTTGAATGAATTCAGAACGAGAATTTTTTACAGGATGGAGCACGAGGAGGGTTCAGAAAAGTGTAGGTATGATGGCAAAGCTGCTTGCCTGATAAATTTAAAGTTGTTAGCACAAGCATACCATCTTCGCAGGGAACATTAATGGCAGAACAACTCAATACAGATCAGTACGATCAGCTCTATCAGCACTATCGCTGGCATGTGCCTGATGATTTTAATATCGCTTACTGGTGTTGTACGCGCTGGGCCAACGAATCTGATCGAGTCGCTATCTATATGGATGACGAGCTACACGGCGACAGCGTGATCACCTATGCACAACTGCAGCTGAGTGCGAATCAACTTTCGCATAGCATGATAGCGTTGGGTGTTACTCGTGGCACGCGCGTGGCGATCGTTATGCCGCAACGCGCTGAGGTAGCAATTGCCCACATCGCTTGTCATCAAGTGGGAGCGATTGCTATGCCTA
>CAYUDI010000239.1:0-3481 GCA_964443585.1 uncultured Bifidobacterium sp. | reverse complement strand
ATTCGCCGTCACAATCAAGGCCCGGTCTGCATGCTGCAAGGGGGCTGCGAAACCACCACACACCACGTCACCCAATACATCAAAAATCACTACATCGGTTTCGTCTAGCAGATGGTGTTCTTTCAGCAGCTTGACTGTCTGACCCACCACATAGCCACCACAACCTGTACCCGCTGGCGGACCGCCAGCTTCAACGCACATTACGCCGCTGTAACCTTCAAACACAAAATCTTCAACGCGTAATTCTTCCGTATGAAAATCTACTGACTCCAATACATCAATTACCGTTGGCATCAATTTTTTAGTGAGCGTGAAGGTGGAATCATGCTTAGGATCGCAACCTATTTGCAGTACACGCTTACCTAGCTTGGTAAACGCTACCGAAAGGTTAGATGATGTCGTGCTCTTGCCTATGCCGCCCTTACCGTAGATAGCAAAGACTTTTGCATTGCCTATCTTCATGCTGGGATCGAGCTGTACTTGCACACTGCCTTCGCCATCACCGCGACGGTCACGCTTGATTTCACTTACTGGTACGGTCGCTATGTTCATTGTTTGACTCCTTCGGTAATGCTTTCCTGTCGGTAGGACAGTTCTTTACATAGTTCGTACTCTGCAAGGATTACTACAAACGCCAACACACCTTAGGTGTTAACGGCCGTAATGAGCTTTTGCGTCGTACAAGGTTTCTATTGTTATGTGCATCACACCGCTATCTTTGGCATAGCGCTCGGTATTACGGCGCGCTTTACCACGAACAAAAAACGGTATTTTTTGTAATTCTTTTTGCGCATCATCCGTCCAGCTAGGCAATGCCTCATCTGTGGTGGTTGATGCAGCTACGGCTACTGGTTTCGCAACATGATCGGTTGGTTCAGCTGCGCGTGGCGCTCCGCCTTTACCTAAGTGCGATGGTGCTGCGCCTTCATGAAACTCGAAATCATTTTTGAACATGCCCAACAAATGCTCTTCCAGACCCATCATTAACGGATGAACCCAGGTATCAAATAAAACGTTGGCGCCTTCAAACCCCATTTGCGGTGAATATCGCGCAGGGAAATCTTGCACATGCACGGGCGCAGAAATCACGGCGCATGGCAATCCCAACCGTTTGGCGATATGGCGTTCCATTTGCGTGCCCAGCACAAGCTCGGGTGATAATTCAGCGCACCTTGCTTCGACCTCAAGGTAGTCATCCGTGATCAAGGCTTCTATGCCATATTTTTTTGCTGCTTCGCGGACTTCGCGTGCAAACTCGCGGCTGTAGGTACCTAAGCCAACGACCTCAAAACCTAATTCATCTGCTGCTACGCGTGCAGCGGCAATCGCGTGCGTTGCATCGCCAAAAATAAATACCCGTTTGCTGGTCAAGTAAGTTGAATCAACTGATTTTGCATACCAAGGTGCACGCGAGGCCGCATCTTCCATCGCTGGGTCAAGTTCGATACCGGCTAACTGTGCAACTTCGGCCATGAATTCGCGTGTGGCTTGCGCGCCTATCGGTATGGTTTTAGTAGACGGCATGGTGAAATTTTTCTGCAACCATGTTGCCGCTTGCATGGCGACTTCCGGATACAGCACCACATTAAAGTCTGCATCAGCTAATCGCGCCAAATCTGCCGGCGTTGCACCCACGGGCGCAACGACAGTGATCGCAATACCCATGCGCTCAAGCAGCCCGGTTATTTCGCGCAAATCATCACGATGACGAAATCCCAGTGCACTTGGGCCCAAAATATTGCATGAGGGTTTAGTCGAGACATACTCATCACTACGTGGCTTGGCTAATGCCCGCACGAGTTGATACAAAGTTTCTGCTGCACCCCAGTTTTCTTTTTTCTGATACGAAGGCAATTCCAGTGCGACGACGGGTATAGGCAGGTTTAATGCTTTGGCCAAACCACCGGGATCATCTTGAATTAATTCTGCGGTACATGAAGCACCGACCATCATCGCGTCTGGTGCAAAGCGCTCATAAGCACTACGCGCTGCATTTTTGAAAAGCTCAGCGGTGTCTGATCCTAAATCGCGCGCCTGAAACGTGGTGTACGTAACCGGTGGACGCTTGGGCAATCGCTCTATCATCGTGAAGAGCAAATCGGCATAGGTATCGCCCTGCGGTGCATGTATGACGTAATGCACTTTTTCCATAGCGGTGGCCACACGCATAGCACCTATGTGTGGCGGCCCTTCATAGGTCCACAGCGTTAATTGCATGCGGCCTCCGACGATGTTAATTTAATCGGTTCTAGCGAACTTGATACCGTAGTAGGCTTAACTAGCTGACCGCGTTGATCCAAACCCAGCTTGGCTTTACGTACAAAGGTACGCGCAAATAATTCGGCCAGATCGGCACTTTGCTCGTAACCATGTATAGGCGAGAACACCAGCTCTATCGCCCATTTGGTATTGATGCCTTCCGCTTCGAGTGGATTAGCCAAACCCAGTCCACACACCACAATATCGGGTTGTATGGTGCGACAGCGATCGAGCTGCTTCTCTACATCCTGACCTTCGGATAGTGATGTACCGGTTGGCAGCATCGCTAATTCATACTTCATGTGTTCGCGGTGTAGGTAAGGTGTACCAACCTCGGTTAACTTCATGCCTAATTCACGCGCTAAAAAACGAGCCAGCGGAATTTCTAATTGCGAATCCGGGAAGAAGAATATGCTCTTGCCGTGTAATTTTTCTCTGTGTCTGTCGAGCGCGCGGTTGGCACGTTCACGGGAAGGCAGAGTGACTTTTTCAAACAGTTCGTTTTCAATGCCAAACAAATTAGCGGCGGCACGCAGCCATTCGGTGGTTCCCTCTACGCCAAACGGAAACGGCGCCGGTACATAACGAGCACCACGTAACTCGAGTGCGCGTGCGGTATCTGTGAGAAATGGTTGCGCTAATACGTAGCGGGTGTTTTCACCGATGGTGGGTAAAGCTTTGGATGAGCGCGGCGGGAAGAACTGCACATCTTCTATACCCATTGCTTTTAAATGACGTGCGAATTGATCTTCCACTACATCAGGCAAACAACCCACAATCATGAGTGACGTTGTTGCCTTTTTATCTGCAACAGGTAATTGCGGCACCAGTGAGGCTAAACACGCATCTTCACCTTGAGTAAAGGTTGTTTCGATACCGCTGCCTGAATAATTTAATATGCGCACGTCATTCACATACTCTTGCGAGAGCCGCACAGCCGCACGTGAGAGATCGAGCTTAATGACTTCAGAAGGACACGAGCCCACCAGAAACAGCATTTTGATATCGGGCCTGCGCTCGAGTAATCGGCGCACTACGCGATCGAGTTCTTCATTGGCATCGGCTATACCGGCTAAATCACGTTCATCAATAATGGCGGTGGCAAAGCGTGGCTCGGCAAAAATCATCACGCCCGCAGCGGATTGAATTAAGTGCGCGCAGGTGCGTGAACCTACGACTAAAAAAAAGGCATCTTGTATCTTGCGATGCAGCCAGATGATGC
>CAYUDI010000238.1:0-3494 GCA_964443585.1 uncultured Bifidobacterium sp. | reverse complement strand
TTTCAAAAAGCCGCCAGCTCCAGCGTGGCTGAACCCACTGCTTTTTTAGATGAGCTTATTTATACCTCGCATCTGGCATTACACAAATACCGTTCCCAACACCGACTGACCGAAACACCTCGAACCACCATCGTGGTGTGCATAGTGCAAGATGGTCAGGCGCAATGGGCTCACTGTGGTGATTCGCGGCTTTACTGGCTGCGCAGCGGCCGCATACTTGCGCGCACCACCGACCATTCGCATGTAGAAAAACTCGTGGCTTTGGGCCGCTTGTCACCCCATCAGCGCATGCAGCACCCCGATCGTAATAAACTCTACAATTGTTTGGGTGCGCCTTCCTTACCCATTATTACCAAGTCAGCCATCGCACCTATGCAAACAGGCGATCATTTACTGCTGTGTTCGGATGGTTTGTGGGGCAGCATTCCCGAACACGAACTGGCCTACCGATTATCTGCTCGACCCCTGGATGAGGCCATACCTGAGATGGTTAGGAGCGCCGTTCAGATCGGAGGCAAAAACGGCGATAATGTGACCGCGCTGGGATTAAGTTGGCTTGAGTCGGGCAACGAAGTTGAAGGTGGCACATTTTTAACCCAAGGATTACCGCACGACAAAGTCATTACCAGTATTCAGCCTGCGCCGCAGGATGCAAGCCTAGGTGACGACGATCGCAGTGGAGTACAAGCGATACAACGAGCCATGGCATACATGCGAACGGCTAACCAAAAAACATAAATAATTCGAGGACACGGTGTCAAATTCCAATTCTTTGCGACCCAGTGGTCGCCCAGCTAACCGCTTGCGCGACGTGCGCCTGACACGTCATTACACCCGTCATGCCGAAGGTTCTGTTTTGGTAGAGTTTGGCGACACGCGCGTGCTGTGCACTGCCAGCGTTGATGAAAAAGTTCCGCCATTTTTGCGAGGGCAGGGCAAAGGTTGGTTAACCGCCGAATACGGCATGCTGCCCAGATCAACCCATACTCGCATGGATAGAGAAGCAGCCAAAGGCAAACAATCCGGCCGCACACAAGAAATCCAACGCTTGATAGGCCGCTCGCTGCGCGCCGCATTTGATTTGCAAGCCTTTGGTGAACGCACCTTGCAAATTGATTGCGATGTATTGCAAGCCGATGGCGGCACGCGTACTGCAGCTATTACCGGTGCTATGGTGGCGTCTTATGATGCTTTCAATCGACTGCTAGAAGCAGGTTCTATCAAAGCCATCCCCTTACGACATTTTGTGGCGGCTATTTCTGTGGGAGTGTTTCAAGGTACGCCCGTGCTTGATCTTGATTACCTCGAAGACTCAGGCTGTGACACCGACATGAACGTCGTGATGAACGACGCTGGCCATTTTATTGAAGTGCAAGGTACCGCTGAGGGCGATGCATTTGATCGTCAAACTATGAATCATTTACTGGATCTGGCTATATCGGGAATTTCAGAATTACTCCATCTGCAAAAACAAGCACTGGGATTAGCTACGTAATGCACACCGTGTGGATTAATTTTTTAAAGTCTATGGCATGACCAAGCGACTCGTACTTGCCTCTGGCAACCTCGGCAAACTGGCAGAATTTAGTCGTTTGCTGCAGCCCTTGGGATTTGATTTGTGTACTCAGACAGAGCTGGGTATCAGTGAAGCCGATGAACCGTATCCAACTTTCATTGAAAATGCCTTAGCTAAAGCACGCCATGTTGCGCGTCTAAGTGGCTTACCTGCATTAGCCGATGATTCAGGTATTTGTGTGCCCGCTTTAGCAGGTGCTCCGGGTGTACTTTCGGCGCGCTTTGCGGGCGAACCTAAATCCGATTTAGCCAACAACGCCAAACTGGTTGCTGAACTTCGTACACATACCAACAAAAGCGCGTATTACTACTGCGCGCTGGTGTATTTGCGCAGCGCAGATGATCCGCAACCGGTAATTGCTGAAGGTCGTTGGGATGGCGAAATCATAGACACAGCCCGCGGGCAGGGTGGTTTTGGTTATGACCCGCATTTTTGGTTGTCGTCGCTAGCTAAAACAGCGGCAGAGCTGGATGCCGATGAAAAAAATCGACTATCACATCGCGGTCAAGCATTGCGTCAATTAGTTGCTAAGCTTTCATGATTCCGATACAACCTGTCAGCCTGCAAACAATTCCGCTAAAGGTCGCTGACAACTACCTCAAACCCGGATTATTAAACCTGTCGGCGCTGCCGCCACTATCACTCTATGTCCATTTTCCATGGTGCGTACGCAAATGCCCGTATTGCGATTTCAACTCGCATGAAGCAGGTAATGAACTACCCGAGCAAACGTATTTAAGTGCTGTACGCGCCGATCTTGAGCAATCGCTGCCTATGATTTGGGGGCGCAGAATCGTGAGTATTTTTATTGGTGGTGGCACACCTAGCTTAATGTCAGCCGCAGGTTGTGATCAGTTGATGTCGGATATACGCAGCTTGCTGCCGCTGGAGCCCAATGCTGAAATCACCATGGAAGCTAATCCAGGTACCTTTGAAGCAGAAAAATTTAGCCAGTTTGCTGCCAGTGGCATTAATCGACTCTCCATCGGCATACAGAGTTTTAATGACAGCCACTTAAAGGCATTAGGAAGAATTCACGATGCTAATGAAGCACGACGTGCAGTCACGATTGCACAAAACAGTTTTGACAACATCAATCTTGATTTGATGTATGGATTACCCGGTCAAACGATCGCTGAATCAGAAAACGATTTGCAGGCAGCCTTAGCGTTTGATACCTCCCATCTCTCGCTGTATCACCTGACGATGGAAGCCAATACCGTCTTTGCTAAATATCCCCCCGAGCTACCAGACGATGATGCGACCGCGGCCATGCAGCAAATGCTAATAGAAAAAACAACGGCTGCAGGTTTTCAAAACTATGAAATTTCAGCTTATGCGCGCGAAGGTCGACGCGCCAGACACAACCTTAATTATTGGGAGTTTGGCGATTACTTAGGCATAGGTGCTGGAGCCCATTCAAAAATCTCTTTTCCGCACCGAATCATTCGTCAAGCTAGGCATAAACAGCCTGCTGGCTACATGCAGCACGCCATGGGCGGCAATGCCGTGTTTGAAGAAACTGAGATAAGTCGCGATGATTTAGGCTTTGAGTTCATGATTAATGCGCTCAGACTCACCGACGGCGTTGAAGTCAGGCAGTTTAGCGAACGAACCGGTCTGCCTCTGCAAACCGTGGAAGCTGCATTAAATAAGGCCGAAGCCAAGGGTTTACTGTACCGAGATCATCTAAAAATTGCACCTACTGCTCTGGGTAGACGGTTTTTAAATGATTTGCAGCAGATCTTCCTGCCCGATTGAGTATAATGTGGCTTCGCAACACCCAAGGAAGCGTGGCCGAGTGGTTGAAGGCACCGGTCTTGAAAACCGGCGAAGGTGTGAGCCTTCCGTGAGTTCGAATCTCACCGCTTCCGCCAAGGGCACCCATTGAGGTGCTTTTTTTTCGTCTGTCGCATCG
>CAYUDI010000237.1:0-3502 GCA_964443585.1 uncultured Bifidobacterium sp. | reverse complement strand
TGTATAGAATTGAGTGCTACTATCTGAGCAGTGCTCAAGCTAGTCACCTGTAGCGTTGACAGCGCTCCTATCTGATTTGTAGTCAGAACAAAAATATCATTCGTCTCCACTACTTTGAGCTGTGCAGCACTCAATAATGCGATTTGCTCAGTAAGCATCGCTGCAAACTGATTGGTCGTTAATGCCACTATGTGATTGGTATTTAAAGCGCTAATATCGCGCGTCTCTATAGCTGCTATTTGGCTATCACCTAATTTTTGCAGCTGCAGTGTTGATAACGCTGCTACCTGTAATTTTGAAAAACCAGCTATGTGCGCGGTGGTCAATCCCGTTGCAAGGGCAGATGTTTGCAAAGCAGCCACTTGGGCTGCCGTGAGCGCTGATATCTGTGCAGTCAAAAACGAACTTAGTGCTTCTGTACCAAACACGACCACTTGTGCTGACGTAAATGCACCGAACTGCGAAGTTTTAAGACTGGCTAAATTCTCCGTACTTAGCACTGCGATATCGTTTGTTTGAATCGCCCTGATTTGCAATGTCGTCAGTTGCGCTATCTGAGTCGTGGTTATAGCTTTGTAATGGGCTGTTGTAAGCGCACTAATTTGTACTGTTTTGAGGCTAGATATATCTGATGTTTCAATGGCGGCTACGTGGCCTGTTGTGAGATTACTGATTTGGTTGCTTGTGAGAGCAGCGATTTGAAGCTTGGTCAGAGCAACAATGTGATCTGTCGACAAGCCAGCGACAATGTCTGCGGTTTCTAATGCCGCAATTTGCATAGTCGAGAAAGAGGCTATATGGGCAGTAGTTAGATTACTCAGTTGGTTTGTAGTGAGCGCAATAATCTGACTACTAGTGAATTTCGACGTTTGTGCTGTAACAAATGCTGACAGTTGATCGGTACTCAGCAATGCGAAATCGACTGTTTCTAAAGCAACGATTTGATTCGTCTTAAGTGCCGCAATTTGATTCGTCGACATAACCTGGTATTGGTTAGTCGATAATGCAGCGATCTGCGCTGTTTTTAATGCTGCAATACTTGTCGTTTTTAATGCCAGTATCTGATTCGTACTCAGACTTATTGTTTGCGCAGATGACAGAGCAGCTAATTGCGAGGTCTTGAAAGCCGCAATTACTTCCGTGCTGATGCCCATCGCTATATCTGCTGTTTCTATACCTGCCAGTTGCGCGGTGCTTAAAGCAACTAGTGCACTGGTACTGATAGTAGCAATCTGGTCCGCACTTAACGCAGTAAGCTGGGCTGATGTAAAGCCTGTCACCGAAGCCGATGTAATACTGCCGAATTGGCTGGTGCTCAGAGTGGTGATACTGGACGAGCTGATTTTTCCTAAATTACTGGTAGATAGGGTGGCAATTTGAGCGGTCGTAATGGAGGCTAATTGCGTGGTTGTTAGGGCCGTAATTTGGCCTGTAGTGATTGACTTGAATTGGTTGGTATTCAGCGCTGATAACGATGCAGTGACCAGGCTGTCGATGCTGGATGGAAGTATTGTTGCAACTTGAGTAACGGTTAAGTTGCTTACTTGGTCAACGGTGAGTGCCGCCACCTGATCGTCTGTTGCACCCTTCAAGCTCAGACCAGGTATACCGGATGATGAGATTGCTCCGATCTGAGTTGCACTGAAAAAGCCAACTTGCGCCGTACTCAATTTTGCAAGCTGAGTTTGGCCCAATGCGGCAACATCAGCCGTTCCAAACGCCGCAATACTGGCGGACGTAAGTGTGATGGTTACCGACGAAGTTGTTGCCATATGATTAATTTATTTTTAAATGCAATCTCCTAAGGTTGATAGCATAATTTGGGCCAGCTTTTACTGAGCTTTGCACTTCTTGCATCTTTAAGTATTTTTTAGCATACCTATTTTGGCCTGAATCCAGCTCTGGGCCCCATGCCATTCTGTTTTATATTAGTAAATAATTAATCACTAAACTGCCCAAACACCAAACTACGCAGCCACTGATTCCCCGGCTCTTTATGGAAGCGCGAATGCCAAAACATATTGATACCTATCTCCGGCAACCTTAAAGGCAACGTGGTGTAGCGAAGATCAAATGGATCAACGCAATAGCGTGCAAACCTCTCGGGAACGGTAGCAACCATATCGGTGGTCGATAAAATATGACCAATAGCTACAAAATGTGGAACGGTCAGCACAATTCGACGTTTCACACCCAGCTTTCCTATAGCAGCATCTACCGTGGCATGGCCTGTACCTGCTGCCGACACAACCACATGATCAGCCTGCTCAAATTCATCACGGCTAAGCGGTGATGTTTTATCCAGCGCGTGCCCTCGCCTAAACAGTCCCACATGCTGCTGCACAAAAAGTCGCTGTTGAAAAAAACCGGATTTCAAATGTGGCAGCCAGCCTATGCATATATCTACTCGTCCCGCCTCCATATCGTCAGCTAAACCCGCACCGGTTGTTCTAAAGGTTGATAGCGAAATTCCCGGTGCAGTGTCTGCCAATAACTTCATCAGCTTAGGCAGAAAATAAATCTCGCCTATATCACTCATACCAACGATAAATTTACGCTGACTAGTTAAAGGATCGAACCGCGTGGTTTGATTGAGCGTTTCGTGTATCGCCGCCAGTGCATAGCCTATAGGTTCGGCTAATTGCATCGCATACGCAGTAGGCTCCATCCCCTTAGAAGTGCGCAGGAATAATTCATCACCTAACTGCAGGCGCAAGCGGTTGAGCGCGTTGCTGACCGTAGGCTGAGTCAGACCAAGATTGGCTGCCACAGCCGACACCCGTCGCTCTTGTAGCAACTGTTTAAAGATTACTAATAAATTAAGATCAATATCCTGGAGATTCATAGAGCATTATTCAAATTATGAATTTAATGAATTCAGGTAATTCTATATCGTAATTTTGGTCCGATTCCTATACTACCTTCCATATTCAAATAAAAAACGTGGAGACTATGGAGCTCGTTGTCCAACCGCTAGATCGGGTACTAAATGTATCGCCGGGCTCCAATTTGCTGGAAGTCCTGCGCGCTAATGATGTGCCTATCTCGTACAGCTGCATGTCTGGACGTTGTGGCACCTGCCGCTGCAAAGTCATTACCGGCCAACTATTAGAAACAGGGCGCGAAGAAAAAATCACCAACCCATCCGAAGGCGGTTACGTGCTTGCGTGCACCAGCGTGTTAACTGAAAACTGTGCAATTGAAATTCCTGAGCCCGATGAAATAGTGACTCATCCAGCAAGAATCATCAAAGCGACCGTCATAGCGATAGACGATGCAACGCACGACATAAAAATTATTCGTCTTAAACCTAGTAAGCCCTTGTCGTTCTCACCGGGTCAATACGCGAGTGTGCAATTCTCACCAGACCATAGTCGCCCCTACTCTATGGCAAGCGTATGCGCAGATGAAGAATTAGAATTTCATGTTCGGCATATCCAGTGCAAAAGAAGCCGTCAGGTCCGTCTTAACCTTGGATAAATAGGGAACCCCGCCGTACCGC
>CAYUDI010000236.1:0-3541 GCA_964443585.1 uncultured Bifidobacterium sp. | reverse complement strand
CAGCAACGACCCACAGGAGTCCGAATGAACACGATTTGCCAAGATAGAGACATCATGCCAAATGCATTAGCGTGCGCTGGTATTCGTTTGCAAAAACATGCACGCGCCCTCATGCGCAACGCGTTGGAAAAAGCTCGCTTCAAACCGCATCTGCACGATGTGACACGCATCGACACGCAAGCACAAGTTGGCAAAAACAGGGGCGGAAGTTGGCAGAGTTTTGCCAACTGGATTTTGTCGGCAAACCGTTGCCAACTTAATTCCTTGGATGATCTACGACTTAGCGATTTTCCTGTTCAGTTGGCAGTCGGCAGTTGGCAATATTTGCCAACTGAACCAAGTACTTGTTTTCATTCACTTTCACCCGCTTCCGAAGTTGGCGAAATCTCCCCCTCCTACTACGTAGGAGAGGGGGCTGATGCCCTCTCTCCGTTACGTAGGGAGATGACTCAGTTGATTAATCCGGTGACAGCATCGCGCACCGTTGTGCTGGCAATCGACTTGGGTACCACCACCGGTTGGGCAATGCGAACCATGGAAGGACAGCTCACGCATGGGTTCACTAGCTTTCGGCCGAGCCGATACGAAGGCGGTGGCATGCGCTACCTGCGCTTTAAGCGCTGGCTCAGTGAGATACGCCATTTAGCCAGCGACATCCACAGCGTGTACTTCGAAGAAGTGCGCCGGCACGCCGGCGTTGATGCTGCCCATGTCTACGGCGGTCTGTTGGCAACCCTGACATCCTGGTGCGAACACCACAACATTCCGTATCAGGGCGTACCGGTCGGGACGATCAAGCGGCACGCCACCGGTAAAGGCAATGCCAGCAAAACAGAGGTCATCGATGCCATGCGTTCTCTCGGTCATCAGGTCACCGATGACAACGAGGCAGATGCGCTGGCATTGCTGCACTGGGCTTTGGATACGCAGGAGGGATGAGATGATCGGATCAACATTGACATGGACAAACGATGACGTCACCGACTGGCTCATCGAGGCAGCTCATACTGCCCACCGACTGCCACCAGTTCGCGTTCAGGGTTACTTCAACGTCTGGCCTGCGTTTGTACGAAAAGACTATGAGCGTCTGGCCAGCGATGACACACCGACCTATCGCTTCCCACCCTCGCCCGCTGAAATCGAACGGATGCTAGTCGTTATGCAGTGGATGCAGTGTCTGGCAGTCGAGCAGCGCAAACTGGTCTGGATGCGGGCTGAACGCTGGCGCTGGCACGAGATCGGCAAGCGCTTCGGCGTGGCTCCCCGGACTGCACAACGCCGATGGGAAACTGCAATTGGTCTCGTCACAGCCCATCTCTCGCACAGAGATCGATAGACGTCTCTAACTGTTGATCATGAATACCAAACGGTAAAAACAGATGCGGATAAAACGCTGATTTCAAGATGTCGCGTTTTGCTGAAATTCGCGGTACATTTTAGCTACCGTCGCAAGAGATACGCCTGCGACCCCATCTCTACACTGACCCGCCCGGTGGCAACGCCCGGCGGGTTTTTCATTTCCGCTTACATGAATCCCATTCACATCGAATACCGTCCGATCGATTCGCTGATTCCCTACGCGCGCAATGCCAAGCAGCACCCTGATGCGCAAGTGGCACAGATTGCGGCAAGCATTCGCGAATTCGGCTGGAGCGCACCGATCCTGGTGGATGGACAAAACAATGTCATCGCCGGCCATGGACGACTTCTAGCCGCGCGCAAACTCAATATGACAGAAGTGCCTGTGGTGCCGCTTGAGCATCTGTCTGAGACTCAGCGTCGCGCCTTGATCCTGGCCGACAACAAGATCGGTGAAAACGCCTCTTGGGAAAACGAATTACTCGGCATCGAATTGGCCGAGTTGAAAGACGCTGGATTCGATCTTGAACTAACGGGCTTCTCTCCAGAAGAATGGGATTCGTTAATTGCCGGCGGCGAGACTACGAACGATGGCCTGACTGATGAAGATGCCGTCCCTGAAATGACTGAAACACCAATATCTCAGCCAGGCGACATCTGGATCCTTGGCGAGCACAAGGTGATCTGTGGAGACGCCACCAAAGTCGAGCACTACCAGGCACTGCTGGGTGAAGAACTGGTGGACATGACTTTCACCGATCCGCCCTACAACGTGAACTATGCCAACACCGCCAAAGACAAGATGCGCGGTAAGAGCCGGCCTATCCTGAACGACAACCTGGGTGATGGCTTTGGCGGCTTTCTGATGGAAGCGTGCCACAACATCCTGACCCATACCAAAGGGGCGGTCTACATCGCAATGAGCTCGTCCGAGCTCGATACTCTGCAAGCCGCTTTCAGAGCAGCAGGCGGTCGGTGGTCCACATTCATCATCTGGGCGAAGAATACTTTCACCCTTGGACGATCCGATTATCAGCGTCAATACGAACCGATCCTCTACGGCTGGCGAGAAGGAATCGATCACTTCTGGTGCGGCGCTCGCGACCAAGGCGATGTCTGGCACGTTAAAAAACCTGCCAAGAACGACCTGCATCCGACGATGAAGCCTGTCGAATTAGTTGAGCGGGCAATCCGCAATAGCAGCAAGACGAAAGATCTGGTGCTGGACCCCTTCGGTGGCTCTGGCTCGACCCTGATCGCCTGTGAAAAATCGGGACGCCGCGCCCGCTTGATTGAACTCGATCCGAAGTACGTGGACGTGATCGTCAAACGGTGGGAAGAATTTACCGGCCAAAAAGCCACTATGGTCATTCAGCCGGCAGAAGACTAAGCGTGAGCCAGCAATCATTACTGAGCAATTCTGTAGACCCGGCCCTGGTCTGCTTCTTTGATTGAGATGATCTCCAAGCCCAGCTTCTTTTTGAAGGCGCCAGCGAAGGTGCCCCGCACCGTGTGCGGCTTCCATCCGGTGGCTTCACAGATCTGCTGGATCGTCACACCTTCAGGACGCTTTAACATGGCGATTACCTGAGCCTGCTTGGTGTTGTCCCGGGTGCGGGGTTGCTGCACTGACGCTGATTCGATGATCTGATTAATCACTTCAGCAGTAATGGGCGCTTTACACGGCACGCCCAAAGCATCGTAGCCCTCGGCAGCGATGAACCAGACGTCAGCGATTTGCGTAATCAATGTTCGGTTAATTAAACCATCCAGCACCTTCTGGCGTGCACCGCCCTTGATGTGCTCGGGTAACCACACAATCTTGCCTTCAGTCTGCTGGTGGGCATGGGTCAGGATGGCATGTTGGGTGTCGGTCAGTTCATTGCGCATGATGTCGCTCCTATGGATGCAGTTGATCGGGTTCGTATGAACGCTTCAACACCCAGAGAAGACAAGTGAATTCTCGCGGACTGTTGGTTGATTCCGCTTCTTTTTTGAATAGTGTCGAGGATGCCCCAACGTGCCCCTACCCCTTGCCGATACCCGGGCTGCGGGGCCGTTCTCGACATCCCCGGCTTTTGTCCGAAGCATCGTGTCGCAGTGCACCGTGACTATGGGCGGGCACGCCGAAGCTTTGATACGGAAGTGGGGTTTTATCAGTCCAACGAGTGGCGCCGGGTAC
>CAYUDI010000235.1:0-3566 GCA_964443585.1 uncultured Bifidobacterium sp. | reverse complement strand
ATGGCTTTGTGCTGCCAGATTATAAATTTCATCAGGTTTGACATTTTGCACAATGCGAATCAGATTGGTACTGTCGGTCAAATCACCGTAATGCAGTATGAATTTTCTACCGTCGACATGAGGATCTTTGTAGAGATGGTCAATACGATCGGTATTAAATAGCGAACTACGGCGCTTTATGCCGTGGACAACATAGCCTTTTTTCAACAAAAACTCGGCTAGATAAGCGCCATCTTGTCCCGTAATGCCAGTAATGAGTGCGCCTTTGGGGGTTTGGGCCATGAGATATCTAACTTCTAAGTAGTGTGCGAACGTAAAACGTGATTATCCCAGATACGCTGTGGTTGCGACGAGGACAGACGCGTTTTTATAATGGGGCGTTACTTATCACCACCCAAATTGCCAATTTTGTATTGGCGCAGTTTTACGTACAGGCTTTGGCGCGAGAGCCCAAGAATCTCGGCGGCGGTGGCACGATTATCTTGTGTGAGTTGTAAAGCAGCTTCGATACAGAGTTTTTCTATCAGTTCAGTAGTTTCACCGACGATTTCACGCATGGGTACACGACCTACCAGCTCGCTGAGTTGTTCCACGGAGCGTGGAATTTCATGCTGCGATTCGCTACCGAGTCGGCGACCGATATCGCGTATGGTGAAGCCCAACCCGCTGAGCTCACCGTGCGGCACGGATACCGCAGAAATTTCTACCTGAATTGAGGCGCCGTTCTCGTTACGCAGATTAGTAGCGAACAGTTTGACAGAGCCGCGCTGCCGCAGGTTGGCCAGTAAGACATTCAAATCAACACCCGCACGACCTAGCCAACGATCTAGTGATTGGCCCACGACTTGATCCGATCGGCTCAGTTGTACAAGTTCAGTAAAGGCGCGGTTGGCAGCCAGAATTTCGCCGTCGTTATCGGTTACAACGAATGCATCGGGTGTTTGTTCCAGCACGCGCAACACCATTTCGCTTTGCGCGGCGCTGCTGCCTATGGGAGGGCTGGCCTGGCTTTGATTCACCACGCGTACTAGCAGTAATTCACCGCTTTCTTCTTGAATGACCGAGACGCCCAGTGTCAACTGCCCCGTAGGAATAGCGACGGATAACTGATCGGCTTTGCCGCTGGCGCGAACAATGTCCAGCAGCTTGGCCAAGGCTGTGCCGGCTTTGGCATCAAAACAATCCAGGATATTGCGCCCCACTAAGCGGCGCACACTTTCTGCGAGCACGGCCGCGGCGGCGGGATTGGCCTCGACGATCTTGAGGGTTTTACCTTCAACCACCATCACGCCTTCGGAGGTAAGGTCAAACAGAATTCGGTAGCGTGATTCCAGATGACGCAAACGGAGGTAATCGCGCTCCATGGCTTGCTGCGCATCGACTAATTGCTGCTGCAATATGGATTGCGCGCGTAAATCACGACCCAGCGCAATCATGCGGCCATTGGGCCCAACACGTATGGCGCAAAAGGAGAGGGGAACATCGGGCCCTGAGTTGGCCTTGACATTGACTTGGCGCCACACGGTTCGGCCATCGGAGTCGGCGTCTTTTAAGAGCTTGGCTATTTTTGGGCGCGTTTCTATGGTGACGATGTCTTGCCAGGACTTGCCTATCCAGTTGCGCTGTCCGCCTTCTACCGGAAGAGTGCCAGCACTGGTGGACACATCCTGCACCACCCCTTCAGCGTCAACGACCAAAACCACATCCGCAGCGGCGGAAAGCAAGGCAGCATTCGCCGCCGCACTCAAGCCTGAGAGCGATTGGTTGGGAGATTCGAATTGGGTCACGTAGTGGGAACCGATAGTGGGCCGCATAACTGTTGCAGGACGATCAACTTAAAAAACGACCGTACAGTATTTAAATATACCAGCGGATAGATTGTGACCGCAATTATAAGGATATTCAAGCTAAATTGTCAGTTGCTAGCGTCAGTTTAATCTGACTTCTTTTTGATGTTGGACAAGTTTAGCTGCGAGAGTGAGTGCCGTGAGGGCATCTTCAGCGACGCCGTCGGCGCCTACGCTGCGGACCAGTTCGGGATGGCGCAGGAAAAGAGCGCCGCCGACCATGACGGCCAGACGTGGGTTGCGGGAGGTTTTGCGGGCGGCAGTGATGACTTTCGTCAGGTCATCGATTTCTCGGTCGGTGCTGGCAGAGAGCGCGACGACATCAAACCAATCTAGTGATAGCGAGTCCTGAATTTCTCTGGGTTGCGGCGAAGGGATAGTAAGTGTGACCCAGCCATCCCGCCGGAAAAACTCCGACAGCATAGAAACACCCAGGGTGTGCTGATAGCCGGGTAGGTTGGCTATCAATATGCGGCGTTCAGCCTGGGTGGAGGAGCGCAGCGTAGATTCACACTGAAATGCGGGGCTCACGTCATACAGCATCGTTTGTATGCGCCAAAGACAGAGAGTCACTTCAGAAAAATTACATGTGTCGGCTTCCCATAACTCACCCAGGTAGCGCGCTGAGGGGGTTAGCAATTCCAGATAAATCGATTGCATGGGGGCGCCGCGCTGGCAAATGTCGCCAATGATGGCATTGGCCAATGAGATGTTTTGCTTAAGCAGAGCTTCGGTGAACGCCACGACTTCATCGCGCGATACGGCAGGGGCTTGTTGCACCTGCTGATCACGATGGGCATGCATCAGGCGGGGAATAATTTCAGCTTCTACCAATCCACGCAAACGATTTTCGCCGGAAAAATCGGCCCGCGGCACAGCGCTGCCGGGTGCGAGGGGGTGGTCTTGATCGTCTGTGGACTTGTCCATGGTATCTCCTGCAGCCTGGCTGCCCATGGGTGTAACTGCCTGGCGAGTAGCCAAATGGTTAACCACAGGCGCTGCGATTGCGACGTTAGATGCCGCGTGTAGCGACAACCCCTTCTTTTTACGCTCGGTCGAGTGTTGTGTCAAAGAAATATCAGATCAGTAAGTTTTATGGGCCAGCCAGCCTGGTGGCTAGCGCTTGTAACCGTCTTGCTTGACCCTACAAGCGTGTCAATAATACCTTACGTAATCTTTAGTTGACATACTCATCAGTCACTCCTACAGTCCAGCAATCAGTCCATTCAGGACGGAGCGCATTCCATGCACGAAAACGTCGCCAGTTCAGCCACACCCAGACCGCTTTATACGCCGGAGGAAAGAGTGCGTCGCGACTCCACGCGTTGGACGCTGGTGCAGGGCATATTGGCTCCGGTGCAATTTTTCGTGTTCTTAATCAGTGTGGTGTTGGTTTTGCGCTTTTTGCAGACGGGTGAAGGCGAAACCGCAGCCACGGTCTCTATCGTGATTAAAACCTTGCTGCTCTACACCATCATGATTACCGGTTGTATTTGGGAGAAGGTCGTGTTTGGCTGCTATTTATTTGCGCCTAGCTTCTTTTGGGAAGACATGTTCAGCATGATGGTGCTGGCGCTGCACACCACCTATCTGTTCGCCTTATACACAGGTAACCCATCGGTGCACGGACAAATGGTGTTGGCGTTGGTGGCCTACGTAACGTACGCAATCAATGCGGGTCAGTTTTTGTTAAAGCTGCGCGCAGCGCGACTGCAGCAC
>CAYUDI010000234.1:0-3631 GCA_964443585.1 uncultured Bifidobacterium sp. | reverse complement strand
TGACCGAGTAATGCGCGCAATGATGGTGTCGATGGAAGACCATCGCTCGCCAGCTTTTCCAGCAATTACCCGACAGATTATGCCGGGCTTGAAAAAGGTTTTTCGCACTGAGCATGGCACACCATTTGTATTTCCGTCCTCTGGTACCGGCTGCTGGGAAGCTGCTTTAACTAACACTCTGTCGCCTGGTGACCGAGTTTTGGCTGCACGCTTTGGTCAGTTCAGCCACCTCTGGATAGACATGTGTACTCGCATGGGATTAGATGTACAGATCGTAGATTGCGAATGGGGCACAGGTGTGCCTCTTCAGCAGTATGCCGATATTTTGAAAGCTGATACCGACCACAGTATTAAGGCAATTTTGGCCTGCCACAATGAAACAGCAACTGGTGTGACCTCTGATATTGCCGGAGTTCGTGAAGCACTCGATGAAGCCAAGCACCCTGCACTATTATTTGTTGATTGTGTTTCGTCATTGGGATCCATCGATTTTCGTTTCGATGACTGGGGCGTGGATATGGCTGTTTCTGGATCACAAAAGGGGCTCATGCTACCTGCGGGTCTAGGCATACTCTGTGTGAGCCCAAAGGCTTTGGAAATGCGTCATACCGCTCAACTAAAGCGCTGCTACTTCGACCTCAACGACATGATGAATGCTAATGCAACGGGGTATTTCCCGTACACGCCAGCGTTGTCCTTGATGTATGGCTTAGTAGAATCACTTCACATGATAGAAGAAGAAGGTTTGGACAACATCGTAGCGAGACACCACTACCTCGCTGAAGGCGTTCGTGCCGCCGTTACCAAAGGTTGGGGCTTAAAGCTGTGCGCAAAAGAAGCGAAATGGTATTCGGATACCGTTACTGCTGTTTTGCTGCCAGAAGGTCTCAACGGTGCAGATGTTATTGCTCGTGCGTTTAAGCGCTACAACGTGTCACTGGGTGCAGGCTTATCCAAAGTAGCGGGTAAATTATTCCGTATCGGTCACCTTGGCGACATGAATGAAGTGCATCTGATGGCTGCAATCGCAGGTGCTGAAATGGCCATGCTCGACTGCGGCGTCAAAGTCACTCCTGGCAGTGGTACTGCTGCAGCTGGAGAATATTGGCGCAATCATCCCGCACCATCGGGTTTGAGCGCGCGTGACACCCACAACCACAGCAAGGACACGCATGGAACGCATAGTCTTTCTCGATCGGCAGTCGTTAAAGGCTGAGGTACGTCGTCCGTCCTTTCCACACACATGGGAAGAACATGAACAGACGATGGAATCGTTGGTGGCCAGCCGCTTGGCTGGCGCCACGGTTGCCATCACGAATAAGGTACCTATCCGTAGGGCTACTTTAGATCAGCTTCCGCAATTAAAGATGATTGCGGTTGCTGCTACGGGCTATGACGTGATCGATATCGATGCTTGCCGCGAGAGAGGTATCGCGGTGGCTAACATTCGCCATTACGCTGTGCACACAGTGCCTGAACATTCGTTCGCAATGATCTTTGCACTGCGGCGTAATTTGATTGCTTATCGCGAGGATGTGTTGCGCGGTCGTTGGCAAGCACAAGATCAATTCTGTTTTTTTGATCATCCCATACAAGATCTACACGGCAGTACCTTAGGTATTTTTGGTGAGGGTGAACTTGGTCAGGCAACGGCTGCAATTGCACGCGCACTCGGCATGCGTGTGTTGTTTGCAGACCACCCGCCTCCCAAAGCACCTGGAGTGGAATTTACCGATCCTGACACTGTCTTGGCTGAGTCGGACATTATTTCTTTGCACTGTCCGCTAACACCGGCATTACGAAACTTTATCGGTATCGAGCAATTCAAAAAAATGAAACGCAGTGCTATTTTGATTAACACTGCCCGCGGTGGTCTAGTCGACGAGCATGCATTAAAAACTGCATTAGAAACCGGGCTGATTGCTGGTGCAGGTTTTGATGTATTGACCAAAGAACCACCCAAAGACGGTAACCCCCTGCTTGAAATCCGTACGCCAAATTTCATACTGACACCCCATGTGGCATGGGCATCGGACGGTGCGATGCAGTTTCTCGCTGATCAGCTAATCGACAACGTCGAGGCCTCGATTGCTGGCACACCGCAAAATCTAGTGACGTAATTTTCACTTGCCCGCTCTGTGTTTTTTAGCACAGAGCTTTTTCTTACTACACATAACAAACTACCCTATAGGACCCCGTATGCTTAGCGATATCCAGATTGCCCAAAAAGCGACCATGAAACGTATTACTGAAGTCGCATCGAAGCTTGGGATAGGTGATGAACATTTGGAACCCTACGGGCACTTCAAAGCAAAGATTGCGCTTGATTATGTGGATTCACTCAAAGGCAAACCCGACGGCAAGCTAATCTTGGTAACAGCTATTAGTCCTACACCAGCAGGTGAAGGCAAAACGACGACAACCGTAGGATTGGGCGATGCACTCAACCGCATAGGGAAAAAAACAGTAATCTGTTTGCGTGAACCATCGCTAGGCCCTGTGTTTGGTGTCAAGGGAGGCGCTGCCGGTGGCGGCTATGCGCAGATCGTGCCGATGGAAGACATCAATCTGCATTTCACTGGTGATTTTTCTGCGATCGCACTAGCAAACAACCTGCTTGCAGCAATGATCGATAACCATATCAATCACGGCAATGCGCTTGATATTGATCCGCGCCGTATCACATGGAAACGTGTGGTCGATATGAATGATCGCGCGCTGCGCAGCACTGTTGTTGGCCTGGGTGGTACACCTAATGGTTTTGTGCGAGAGGATGGTTTCGATATCGTAGTGGCCTCTGAAGTGATGGCGATTTTTTGCCTGGCCACCTCGGTTCAAGACTTAAAAAAACGTTTGGGTGATATTGTCATTGGCTACACCCGCGAGCAAAAACCAGTACATGCACGCGACCTGAAAGCTCATGGCGCAATGACTGTTCTTCTCAAAGAGGCTCTCAAACCTAATTTGGTTCAAACGCTCGAGAACAATCCTGCATTTGTTCATGGCGGACCATTTGCCAATATCGCCCATGGCTGCAACTCAGTCATTGCTACGCAAAGCGCTCTCAAGTTAGGCGAATATGTAGTAACTGAAGCAGGTTTTGGTGCAGATCTGGGTGCAGAAAAATTCATCGATATTAAATGCAGAAAAACTGGTTTAAAGCCCTCAGCCTGCGTATTGGTTGCAACCATACGAGCGCTGAAATATCACGGTGGTAAAGACGTAAAAGAACTCAACGGCGAAGATTTGTCGGCGCTGCAAAAAGGCTTAGTTAATCTTGAGCGCCATGTCGATAACGTCACCAATACTTATGGTTTGCCGTGTGTAGTTTCGATTAATCGTTTTAATGCCGATACTGATGCCGAAATTGCGCTGGTTACTGAGCGCATGAAAGCACTGGGCGTTAACGTGGTGCTGGCTGAGCACTGGGCCAAAGGCGGTGAAGGCGCAGAAGCACTTGCGCATGAAGTAGTACGCCTAGCTGAAGGCGGTGGACAGATGAAGTTTGTGTATCAAGACAGTGATGCACTACTCGATAAAATGAAAGCCGTTGCAACAAAAATTTATGGAGCTTCTGACGTTAGTGCACCAGCTAAGGTAAAGCAACAACTCAAGGCTTGGGAAGAAGCCG
>CAYUDI010000233.1:0-3665 GCA_964443585.1 uncultured Bifidobacterium sp. | reverse complement strand
GTGCTGCACTCATTTTTTGCGGTACCTGGTATCAAGTACAGATCGATGTAAAGATCAATGACTGGTTTGGCAGCTTTTACGATGTCGTTCAAAAAGCATTGAGCAAGCCTGGTGCAGTAACAATTGAAGAATTCTTTGGTTTTCTACTTAGTTTTGCCGAGCTTGCGGGCATTTATGTATTAGTGGCCGTTTTACTTGGTTTTTATACAAAGCATTGGGTTTTCCGCTGGCGCCAGTCCATGAATGATTTTTATATGGAGCATTGGGATAGTCTTCGTCATATTGAGGGCGCGAGCCAGCGCGTTCAAGAAGACACTAAACGCTTTGCCTCGATTATGGAAACGCTGGGTTCAAATATGATGGATTCCATCATGACCTTGTTTGCTTTCTTACCGATATTGTGGGCGCTGTCTAAAAAGGTGAGTGAAGTTCCCGTGTTTGGTCAGGTGGATCATGCACTTGTTTATGTTGCGATTCTATTTGCGCTGCTGGGTACTGTGGCCCTAGCATTGATCGGTGTAAAACTACCCGGACTAGAATTCAACAACCAGCGTGTTGAGGCCGCCTATCGTAAAGAATTAGTTCATGCAGAGGACGACCCTAACCGCGGTAGTCCGCCGGTAGTGAAAGATTTATTTGATCAGGTTCGCCAAAATTACTTCCGTCTCTTTTTCCACTATATGTATTTTGATATAGCTAAATTCTCCTATCTGCAATTTGGTGTTTTAGTACCGTATATCGCTCTGGGGCCAACAGTAGTCGCCGGTGCTATTACCTTAGGTTCCATGCAGCAGATAGTTCGCGCGTTTGGGCGCGTGGAAATGTCATTTCAGTTTTTAGTTCGTAGCTGGGGCACTATTGTTGAGCTAATTTCTGTATACAAGCGTCTTCGTGCGTTTGAAGCGCAGGTAGCTATCATTGAGGCGGCAGCTCGATCGACTACTGAGAATTCGGCCGACAATAACTAAGTTGGTTTACCTGCCCTGGGCTGTCCAATGCAGCTCGGGGCTACTCTGCTATTTTATATATCGGCTTTGCTTTTCTCGCTAAAAGTGTCAGGCCTCGATTTCATACCCATCCTTCTTAAAAAACCACGTACGACCGTGCGTTTTTTCGTCGACGTGTACAAGATATAACTGCCGAGTTGGTTATTTTTTTTGCGGTCGCACTGGGTAATAATCCTTGATTTCACTGAATAAGGCAGCAGAAAAACTACCAAATGTGACTGTATTTTTCGCATCGCAGCACAAACAATCACTCAAAATTGTTATTAAATGTTTATGCATTAAATATGCAATTTAAGGTTTTAATTGTTTCTTATTAGGGAAAACCTGTACATAATAATTCAGTAAATTAATACCAGATATTTAAATTGATAAGTAGGCAAAGTCATCACATAAAAATAGATTTTTAGAGCGAAGGTCTGCAAAAGACAGACTGAAAAAAAAGTATCTATTGGAGATAAGATGCACGCGGAGCAAAGGCACCACATTGAGACAGTGATGCAAGTGGCTGAGCTAGCCAAGCAGACCCCGTCTGCATTGCTGCATGATGAAATTATTCGAGCCTCCTGGATGCGTTGTGTGTATGAGCACAAGCTAGACCCTACTCGTATGCAGGAAGCCATCATCCTGCCGCAACAACAAATTCGCGAGCACCAAGATCAGATCGAAGAATTTCTTCACATCGCACGCCATGGCCTCGAGACGCTGTATCACCAGGTAGCTGGTTTGGGGTATGTAGTCTTGTTAACCGATGCGCGTGGAGTGACGGTTGATTTTATTGGCGATCTACAGCTCGACCCCAGTCTCAGAAAAGCGGGTCTTTATTTGGGCTCTGATTGGAATGAAATCAATGCCGGTACATGTGGTGTAGGAACATGCATTAGTACGGGTGAGGCATTAACTGTTCACCAGGGTGATCATTTCGACGCAACCCATATTCCCCTGACGTGCACTGCAGCCCCCATCTATGACGCTATGGGTCATATGAAGGCAGTACTAGATATTTCAGCTCTCACCTCGCCTGGAAAAAAAGAAAGTCAGCATTTAGCTTTGCAAATGGTGCGTATGTATTCGCATCAGATAGAAAATGCGTATTTTCTCCATCGTTTTCGCCATGAGTGGATACTCAGGCTATCTACTGCTCCTGAGTTTTTGGAAGTTAGCCCTGAATACCTGATTGCTATCGATGCTTCAGGTAATGTGATTGGACACAATCGTCGTGCACAATTGATTTTTGGGGATAATTCCCAGGAGCTTGTTGGGCGCCGCATCGATTCCTTGTTGACTATTTCGACCAATGACTTGCATCGATTCGTTGCTGTGCAACCAGTTGATCGTCGTGCGCTGATGATTAGCGGCACACAAAAGCTCGTATTTTTATCGGCATTAGCGCCTGCCCGTTCACCATCAGGGGATGCGCGTGCTCGCAGTGAGCCACCTACGCCAGAGCCTTTATCTGCTTTGTCGGGGGGTGACCCTACGCTCGATCGTCAAATATCTCGTGCAGCACGATTGATTAATTCGCCCATCAGTATTTTAGTGACAGGTGAAACAGGCAGCGGCAAGGAATTTTTTGCTAAAGCGCTACACCAAAGTAGCGAGCGCCGTAACGGACCATTCATAGCCGTTAATTGTGCGGCTATTCCCGATACGCTCATTGAAAGTGAATTATTTGGCTATGCGCCTGGCAGCTTTTCTGGCGCTGCTCCCAAAGGTAAGCGCGGATTAATACAAGAAGCGGATGGTGGTACGTTATTCTTAGATGAGATAGGTGACATGCCCAAGCCTTTGCAGGCGCGCTTGTTACGTGTGCTCTCAGAAAAAGAGGTTTTGCCCGTAGGAGCAACACGTCCTGTTCAGGTAAACATACGCGTAGTCGCAGCTACTCACTGCGCGCTCGAATCACTGGTGCGAGAAGGTGCATTCAGAGATGATTTGTACTATCGCTTAAGCGGCGCCCACTTCTCGTTACCGCCAGTTCGCGATCGTAAAGATTTACCCTGGATTATTGATCGTGTGTTGGCTTTGTATGGCCGCAAATCATCCGACCAGCCCACGCCAACCTTAGATGCTGAAGCACAAAGCGTTTTGCTCGCTCATACCTGGCCAGGTAATTTGCGTGAATTGCGTAATGTGATTGAATTCTCGTCTGCGGTTTGCCGCGGCAATCAAATCACGTTAATCGATTTGCCTGAGTACCTAATGACACAGATACATGCTGATCATGCAACGGATGCGTCGTTTAATGACCTATCCTTAAATAGTATTGAGGCGAGTCAGTTAATAGCTCAGCTACGCGCTGCGCGATGGAATGTCACCGCAGCAGCGAATGTGCTGGGAATATCACGAATGACTTTGTATCGCCGTATGAAGCGTTACGGTATAGAACACCCGCAGTAAAGAAGTAATTGTTGTACTTAAGGTGTTACATCTGTCACAGGGGCGCGTGTGACAGGTGTCTATCTGGAGCATCCAGCACGAGATGACTTTATCTGTGCAATGCAGCGTTGATATTTAAAAAAGTTATTTTATTCAAATGCTTGCAGGATTAATCTGGATTTTGTTATAGGTCTTGCGTCGTTGGCACGTCAATTGCAGTAGTGATTGTGGTTCGACCTTTATGGGCGGACTGCCGTCAGGCAGCAGCAGTACAACCCCGGC
>CAYUDI010000232.1:1513-3678 GCA_964443585.1 uncultured Bifidobacterium sp. | reverse complement strand
TTGGTTGTTAATGTAGTAAGTCGACGTGCCATCGCGCGTGAGTGTGCGTTTTACCGAGATTTCAGCAAAACTGCTCCACTGCCCCGCGGCCTTACCGTCTGCGTTATCAAATAAAAGTTCAACAGATGCTCGGCCTGCAGGCTTACGGCTGGTGGTTCCGTTGAAAATAACATCCTGCATAGACTCACCACGCAGCTCAGACGCTTTTGACTCACCCAGTACCCAACGTACCGCGTCTATGATGTTGGACTTTCCGCAACCATTGGGGCCCACTACGCCCACCAACTGACCAGGCACCTGGAAATTAGTAGGGTCGACAAAGGATTTAAATCCGGAGAGTTTTATAGAAGTTAACCGCACGTGATCGACTTGTTAGCGTAATTACATCGGAAATTTTCAGAACCCACCCGCTTCGCAACACGCATACAGCGCAAATTTAGGGGGACTTAGGCCGTATCCAAGCAAATAAGCTGGAACTAAAACAGCTCTCAAAACAGAAACCGGACAACGAATGCCCGGTCATGTCTTTAATAGGGCAATCATAACATTGGAACACGCCCATATCGACCAATCCGATGATTTGGCGCTCTCGCCAGAAATCTAACAAACACTGAGCAAACGCTACATAGTCACGCTTGCAAGGCCAGCTATCCGAGGGCAAATTAACTTTACTGAGCTTAGGGTCAATACAAATCAAGGACTTAGTGGCCAACGGTTAGCAAAAAAGTTTCTAACCACCTTTTCAGTCTTTGCCTTTGGCGACTTACATTAGGGCGGTATAATCCGCCCGCCCGAGTCATCGCTCTGCTAAAACATCAACATCAAAAGCGACAGCCGTGAATCCCTTATTGGAAAAACTTCAACCTTATCCTTTTGAAAAATTGCGGCGCTTGTTCGCCGACGTTTCGCCCGACCGCGCCCGTCGACCGATCAGCCTGGGTATTGGTGAACCCAAACACCCAACGCCACCATTCATACAAAAGGCACTCGCCGACAACTTAGCGGGTTTAGCCAGCTATCCCACCACCGCCGGATCAGACGCCCTGCGCGCGGCCATCTGCGGATGGTTGGAACAACGCTACCGTCTCCCACGACTCGACCCTTCGTGCGAAGTATTGCCAGTCAACGGCTCACGTGAAGCCTTATTCGCTTTGGCGCAGGCAGTCATTGATCCCTACGCCAAAGCAGTGGTGGTTTGCCCCAATCCGTTTTATCAAATTTATGAGGGTGCCGCGTATCTCGCAGGCGCTGAGCCATTTTTTGCTAATTCCGATCCGAACAGAAATTTCGCGCCCGATTTTTCTAGTGTGCCTGCCGATATATGGCCGCGCGTGCAATTACTCTTCGTCTGCACTCCGGGCAATCCAACCGGTGCTGTACTGTCACTCGACGAATGGAAAGCCTTGTTTGCTTTGTCTGATAAACACGGCTTTGTAATCGCATCGGATGAATGCTATTCAGAGATTTACTTTGGTAATGAGCGCCCATTAGGTGCATTAGAAGCCGCTCATAAACTCGGCCGTAAGTACGACCGATTGGTCGCTTTCTCCAGTTTGTCCAAGCGCTCGAACGTTCCCGGTATGCGCTCAGGTTTTGTCGCGGGTGATGCGGGCATATTGCAAAAATTTTTGCTGTATCGAACCTACCATGGCAGCGCCATGAGTCCATCCATACAATCCGCCTCCATCGCGGCCTGGAATGATGAAACGCATGTCGAAGAAAATCGCACCAAGTACATGCAAAAATTTAATCAAGTCACGCCCATGCTGGCAGACGTACTGGATGTAGCGCTGCCTGATGCCGGTTTTTACCTGTGGGCCAAGGTCGATAAGCTCACCAAGATCAGCGATACCGAATTCGCGAAGCGTCTTTACGCCGAATATAATGTGACTGTTTTACCGGGTAGTTATGTCGCGCGTGAAGCACACGGCATTAACCCAGGTGCTAACCGCATTCGTATGGCCTTAGTTGCCGAAGTCGATGAATGCGTAGAAGCAGCGCAACGCATAGCCGAATTCACTCGTATACTTGTCTCTTAAATTTCTAATTATTTTCTACTAAAAAAACATGAGCCAACAACTGCAAACACTGATCGACAACGCGTGGGAAGAGCGCACCAATTTTTCACCCAAATCAGCACCCGCTGATGTACGTAATGCCGTTGC
>CAYUDI010000232.1:0-1413 GCA_964443585.1 uncultured Bifidobacterium sp. | reverse complement strand
GGCAGCTTCATCGGTAAAAACGTCGTGTTAATGCCCTCGTATGTGAATATCGGTGCGTATGTGGATGAAGGCACCATGGTCGATACCTGGGCCACGGTTGGATCATGCGCACAAATCGGAAAAAATGTACACCTCTCGGGTGGCGTAGGCATCGGCGGTGTACTAGAGCCTATGCAAGCGAACCCCACCATCATTGAAGATAACTGTTTTATCGGTGCGCGCTCAGAAGTCGTTGAAGGCGTCATCGTTGAAGCGAACTCGGTTATCTCTATGGGCGTTTACATAGGACAATCAACCAAGATTTATGATCGTGCCACCGGCGAAGTCACTTACGGTCGTATACCTGCTGGCTCGGTCGTGGTATCGGGTAATCTGCCTTCGGCTGATGGTAAATACAGTTTGTATTGCGCTGTGATCGTTAAACGTGTTGATGAAAAAACCCGCTCAAAAACCAGCATCAACGAATTGCTGCGCGATTAATTTCAAAGTTAATTTCATGGGGTGGTCGAATCTGACCACTCCTACATCTCAATCAAACCATGCCCATTACTGTTTACGGTATACCCAACTGCGGCAGCGTACAAAAAGCTAGAACTTGGCTAGATACGCGGGGGTTGGATTATGAATTTCACGATTTCAAAAAAGCGGGCTTAAGCAAAGACATCATTGCTAGTTGGCTCAAAGTCGTTGCATGGGACGTTTTGGTGAACAAAAAAGGGACTACCTGGCGTGGCTTACCTGATGCGACCAAAGCATCCATTACCACCGCCGCCAGTGCAACGCAATTAATGCTGGAAAATCCCAGCGTGATTAAGCGCCCCGTGCTGTGCCATGGTAAAAACGTATTAGTTGGATTTGATGCCTCTCTCTACGAAGAACAACTACGCTCATGAGCAAGACACTCGCACTCACCGAAGAATTGATATCGCTGCATTCAGTTACGCCTGCGGATGGCGGCTGCCAGTTAAAAATGGCAGAACGTCTTGCACCGTTAGGGTTTACCTGTGAAACCATCGCATCGGGTGATGTCACTAATTTGTGGGCGCGCCGAGGCACGGCTCAACCTCTGCTGGTATTTGCAGGTCATACCGATGTGGTACCGACAGGCCCCTTAGATCAGTGGTCATCCGATCCATTCAAACCCACGCATCGCGATGGCAAACTATATGGTCGTGGTGCCGCTGACATGAAAACCTCCCTCGCGGCGATGATCGTCGCAGTGGAAGAATTCACTGTTAGTCATCCGAATCACAACGGGTCTATCGGTTTTTTAATTACCAGTGATGAAGAAGGCCCCGCAATCGATGGTACCGTTATTGTGTGCGACTTACTCAAAGCACGCGGCGAACAACTCGACTATTGCATCGTTGGTGAACCCACCTCGGTCAAACACATCGGTGACATGATTAAAAA
>CAYUDI010000231.1:1629-3684 GCA_964443585.1 uncultured Bifidobacterium sp. | reverse complement strand
ACATCTTTGTCTTTGCACATATCGACAAAACGCTCGCGTCGTTTGTCGCTTGAATACCAAAAGTACTGCATGATACCCAAGACCCAGAACACCTTGCGGTGATCTTTCATAAAGCGTTTGCGCGCTTTTGCCAGGCTACGCACATTACCGGTTGCGAGCAATTCTTCTACTGCATCGCCAGCTAAGCGACCACCCAGCATGGCGTAATAAATTCCTTCACCTGATGCAGGTGCAACCACACCCGCAGCATCACCCGCGAGTACAACATCACGACCGTTATCCCAGCACCGCAAAGGTTTCATCGGCAGTGGCGCGCCTTCGCGGCGTATTGTTATGGCGTCTTGCAGGCCCACTGCACTTCGTAATGACGTCGTGGCATTGCGTAATGAAAATCCTTTATCTGCACTGCCAGTGCCTATGGAGAGTGTGTCGCCGTGCGGGAATACCCAGCCATAAAAATCAGGCGATAAGTGGCCTTGATAAAACACATCGCAACGTGTGGCATCGTAATCGGTTGGTTTAATTTCTGGTGCTTTGACTATCTCGTGATACGCAAAAACGTATTTGGTTTTTTCTGCATCAGGAATTGTTTGCTGCGCTACTGCTGAGCGTGCACCATCAGCACCGATGATGCTACGAGCGCGTACAGTTTGTCGTTCACCACTATCGCCATTGACGTAACTGACGGTACTTACGCCATCACTATCTTTACCCACGCGTTCGAATTTTCCATTGCGTCGTATGGCGCCATGTGAAGCAGCGCGCTCACGCAGCCATTCATCAAATTGTTCACGATCGACCATGCCGACGTAGCCACCTTCAATAGGAATGTCGACTTTGGTGTTGGATGGCGCAATCATGCGCGCTGAACGTGCCTTGGCAACCAAGAGCTCATCAGGAATTTCAAAATCTTTGATGGCGCGCGGTGGTATGGCACCACCGCAGGGTTTGATGCGACCAGCGCGATCAAGAAGTAGCACACGGCGACCGCGTCGCGCCAGGTCATCGGCAGCGGTTGCGCCCGCTGGACCGCCACCCACAATGACTACGTCAAATTGTTCTTGTGTGCTCATGATGTCTCCTCATCGCGTGCTTCTGTTGTGCATTAATTTTTATATTACGATTACTGGCAGTAGTACTAAATTTTTTATCAACCCTGTTTATGAATACGATGGCTGGCCGATGCCTTCTTCTGAGTCTTCTTGCGCGGGCTCTATCATCGTAATGCGCAGCGCTAGTAGTGCAGAGGCGATAAACAATACTGCTTCAGCGGCAAACACACTGCCATACGCTATGCCAGTTGATGGAATTAACCAGTGCGTAAGATCGCTAGCGGCTGTGCCCAACAATCCACCAAAACCAAACGCGATTGCTTGTGCGGCACCCCACAAACCCATGCGCACACCTTCGCGTGAAGCACGACCTTCGGTTGCTAGTCGCATCATTTGACCAATAGCTGCAATGGAGAAGGCACCATTCGCTGCACCCATTAAAAATACATTGGCTTTGAGTGGCCATGGCTCACCTACAAAACCAGCAATCGCCAATCCTGCTAGCGTGATAGCTGAAGCGATGCAGCCGCCTACACACCACAGTTTGAGAGAGCCAGCACGACCTTTAGCGAATTTGCTGCCAACAAAAGCGACGATCAGCATGCCGATCAACACACCGATCAAGACACCGGTGTGTTGTACACCGGAGAGCGAGGTCGATTCACCTGGGGTGTATCCAAATACGGTGCCTGCAAATGGCTCAAGAATTAAATCTTGTGCGCTGTAAGCCAGCATGGAGATAAAAATAAATATCGTAAATTGACGCGCGGCGTCTTCTTTCCAAACATCAGCTAATGCCGTACGAAACGGTACTGCGTCTGATGCTGCAACGGGTTCGGGAATAATGTCGCCCGGATCATTTTCCAGTCTAAACATCGCAATCAAGGTGACAGCGAGGGCGGTTGCGCACACGGTGAGTGTGACGGCGAGTAATCGTGTTGGTGAATATGGATCAAGCAGTTTGCCAGCGGCACCTGCAGTTACAGCGAAACCAACGATCATC
>CAYUDI010000231.1:0-1619 GCA_964443585.1 uncultured Bifidobacterium sp. | reverse complement strand
ACACCTAAACCGATCATGATAAAACCGGCGGTAGCGACGATGATGCCTAGTGCAGGTGAGTTGGCCATCAACGTCGTTGAAAAACTAGCAGCGAGTGCACCTGCGGCAAGGATTACCATGCCACCCATGATCCACGGTGTGCGACTCGAACCGAGATCGGATCCATGCCCCATGCGTGGCCGCGATACCTGCACTAAATAATGCAAGGCCACCAATGCGCCCGGTAATAAGGCCGGCAAAGTCAGCTCAACCACCATGATGCGATTGAGTGTGGACGTCATCAATACGACGATGGCGCCCAGCGATGCTTGGACTAGGCCCAAACGAATAATTTCAGTCCAGCCAAATGCTTTTTCATTCATTGTGTTATTCCATCAGTCCACGCAGCGCAAAGGCTGAGACCATCATTCCCGTTACAAGTAAAGGCACACCAAAGGCCGACAGTTTTAATGCGCGCTCTGTAGGCGAGGCCACGAAACGCTGCATCATTTGCAGTTGCCCGAGCACCAGCACAATAACTACCAGAGCTTGTGCAATGTTGTTCCAACTAAACAGCAGCAAAATCACCGCTAATTGCGGCACGATCATTACGCGGCAGGCGGTGTGCGCAGCGCTGTCCACACCCAACATCACAGGTAATGAACGCACGCCCATTTGCCTATCGCCTTCTACAGCTTTGAAGTCATTTAACGTCATGATTCCATGCGCCGCGATGCTGTACAGCAATGCTAGCAGTAAAGAACGTGAATCAGGCATTGCGCCGCCCGCCATCACGGCCGCACCCGTTACCCAGGCCAGTCCTTCATATGACAGTCCGCACGCAGCATTACCCAACCAACCGTTTTCTTTTAGCCGTATCGGCGGGGCGCTGTAGGCCCAAGCCAACACCAGCCCCAATACCGCTGCCCGAAATCCCCATTCGCCCAGCAGCGTGGCAACCAACAAAGACAAGCCGGTCCAAATAATCGCGATATACAAACCCCAGTAACCTGGCATACGGCCTGAAGGTATAGGCCGATGAGGTTCGTTAATTGCATCTACATGTCTGTCAAACCAATCGTTCACCGCTTGACTGCTAGCGCACACCATGGGGCCAGCTAAGACTATGCCGGTCACGATGATCGGCCACTTACCTTCTGGCGATACCCCAGAGGAAATCGCGCCACAGGCAAACGCCCACATGGGTGGAAACCAGGTGATGGGTTTTAGTAATTCGGCAACAGTAGATAAGGACGGGCTAGCCATGCGAGCGATTGTGCCCGTGACAGTTTTTAGCGTCAATTAAAATTGACACTTCTGACTAGTGAATATTAGTCAGGCTAGGCGAACGCCTAGTTGGAAAGAGTTATTGAAATTGTGGAATGGGTGAATTAGTAAGCGAAGCTCATCGACTTATTTTAGATAGCATGATGAAAACAGCGCTATCTAAAAGTGATGCATCAGTTCAGCGTAAAAAATTCAAGCGGGTAAGTGCTCATTAAGGACTTTTCGCAGCCCACTCAACGTAACTGGGGCTGATTCAGGATCAAGCGCCTGTCGCAATGCCTCATTGATCATAGTTTGATAACCTCGGCCAGACGCTTCAGGATGTTGTGGCTGTATTGCAGGGTCGCCGGCAT
>CAYUDI010000230.1:0-3694 GCA_964443585.1 uncultured Bifidobacterium sp. | reverse complement strand
ACCTGAGCGCGAAGCTCTTCGTCATCGGCGAGGAGGTGGTGGCGCGGCAGGATCGTGTGCACCTGCAGGGCGTGCTGCAGAACCTGATCGACCGGACGACGGTGCAGATCAACACGAAGAACATGCCCAGGTAGAGCAGCCAGGCCTTGGTAACTTCAGACAGCATCACGGTTAGCAGCACGCCTATGACAGCGCCAAGTAATGGCCCAAAGAAAAAGCCTATGCCACCTATAAATGTAAATAGCAATACAGCACCCGACCGTGCGGCGCTGACATTTTCAGCACTGACGATCTCAAAATTAATCGCCGTTAATCCGCCAGAAATACCGGCAAAAAAACCTGAGAGTATGAGCATCAGATACCGGACACGCTGTGTGTCATAACCGATAAATTCAGCACGTTCTGGGTTATCACGAACAGCATTGGCAATCCGACCCAAGGGTGTATGCGATATCGCAAACATAGCTGCTGTGCTAATGAACAACCAAGCGGCTATCAGGTAGTAGACCTGTATTTGAGGGCCGTAACTAATACCTAAAAAGGGTTTGCCAAAAACTCGGTCCGCTGAGATCCCACCCTCACCACCAAAAAATCCTGGGAACATCAACGAACAGGCAAATACCAGTTCAACAATACCCAGCGAAATCATGGAGAACGTTGTGCCGGACCGCTTGGTGGTGACGTAACCAAACAAAATACCAAACACTAAGCCAGCAATACCGCCCACAAGTGGAATCAATGAAAGGGGTATAAAAAATGAATCGGTGGTTGAGAGATTGATCGCATGTATCGCAAAAAAAGCGCCCAGGCCGGAATACACCGCATGACCAAATGAGAGCATGCCGCTTTGCCCCAACAACATGTTGTAGGACAAGGCAAAAATCATGGTGGTACCCATGAGTGATAGTAGCGACAAGCTACCGCCCGAAGGGAAAACCAAGGGCGCCAAAACTAGCATGGCCACGAAGCTGGACCATACCAACCAGCGCCCTATATTGATGGGTGTGTAGCTTATGGTGTGCAAACTCACGCTCAGCTCTCCCGCGTACCGAGCAAACCTTTGGGCCGGAAGATCAACATCAAGACCAAGAGCATATAAGGCAGGATAGGCGCTATCTCAGCCAGCGTGAGAGAAAGCAGACGATAAAAAGGTAAATCCGGACTTAGCTGCAATCCCATTTTTGTTAGCGGCCCAAGCAAAGACCAATCGAGCGCAACAGCAAAGGTTTGTATCATGCCGATTAATATCGATGCAAATAAAGCACCCACTAACGATCCCATACCACCCACCACCACCACCACAAAAATGATGCTGCCTACCGTGGCGGCCATCGCAGGCTCGGTAACAAACGCATTGCCGCCGATGACTCCTGCCAACCCAGCCAATGCACATCCACCACCAAACACCAGCATAAATACGCGAGGCACATTGTGGCCCAGAGCTTCAACCGTTTCAGGATGCGTGAGCGCGGCCTGAATCACCAACCCTATGCGAGTGCGCGTCAACAAAAGCCAGACTGCTAACAGCATGAACAAGGCAACTAACATCATGAAGGCGCGATACACGGGAAAAGCCAGCGCATAGAGCGTGAACAAGGGACCATCAAGTTCTGGTGGTATCCGATAGGGAACAGCAGCACGCCCCCATATCAACTGCACTAGTTCGACCACCACATACGACAAGCCAAACGTAAACAGCAGTTCAGAGACGTGTCCATGTTTGTGTACTGCACGCAGCCCTAAGCGTTCAACGGCAGCACCCATCAAACCCACTAATAAAGGAGCCAACACAAAGGCAGGCCAGAAACCTATGCTTTTGCTGATAGCAAATCCTAAATACGCGCCCATCATGTAAAAACTGGCATGCGCAAAATTAAGTACGCCCATCATGCTAAAGATGAGCGTTAACCCGGACGAGAGCATGAACAGCAGCAAGCCGTAGCTCATGCCATTTAATAATGAAATTACCGTAAATTCCACTTGCTCTACTCCCGAAAATCTACTCGTGTCTTAAGCACGCTTACGCCGTAGGTAATTTGTAATCGCGATAGGTTTCGCGAATTTTATTTTTTAGAATTTTTCCAGTGGCTCCGAGTGGCAAACTGTCAGCGAAGACCACATCATCTGGGGTCCACCATTTGGCAATTTTTCCGTCATAGAATTTAAGTATGTCTTCTTTACTCACATCCATACCCGGCTTTTTCACTACTACCAGTAGCGGACGTTCATCCCATTTGGGATGAAAAACTCCGATACAGGCTGCCTGCAGCACAGAGGGATGAGCAACAGCTATATTTTCCAGATCTATACTACCTATCCACTCGCCACCCGACTTGATCACATCTTTACTGCGATCAGTGATCTGCATGTAGCCCTCGTGGTCGATAACGGCCACGTCACCGGTGGGGAACCAGCCGTCTTCGAGCACATCACCACCTTCATTTTTAAAATAGCCTTCAATAACCCATGGACCTTTGACTAACAGGTTTCCATACGTTTTGCCATCCCAAGGCAGCTCGTGACCATCGTCGTCGACAATTTTCATGTCGACACCAAAAATGACCCGCCCCTGTTTTTCTAAAATGGCTTGCTTAGCTTCTTCCGGCAATTGCATATGCTTACCTGCCAAGGTACAGGATGTTCCCAGCGGCGACATCTCTGTCATACCCCACGCATGAACAACATCAACACCGTAGCCATGACGGAAGGTTTTCATCATGGCTGGCGGACATGCCGATCCGCCGATGACGGTTCGTTTAAAGGTAGAAAATTTCAGATTGTTTTGACTTACATGCGCAAGCAGGCTGAGCCACACCGTGGGCACACCCGCTGAGAAAGTCACACCTTCTTGTTCGAACAATTCATAAATCGATTTTCCGTCCAAGGCAGGGCCAGGGAAAACTAATTTAGCACCCGTAAGCATGACCGAATACGGCAGCCCCCAGGCATTGACATGAAACATAGGAACGACTGGCAACACCACGTCACGCGCAGAAACATTTAATGCATCAGGAAGTGCTGATGCATACGAATGCAACATGGTTGAGCGATGCGAGTACAACGCACCTTTGGGATTGCCGGTAGTACCTGAGGTGTAGCACAGGCTCGACGCTGAATTTTCATCAAACAGCGGCCAGTCGTAGTCATCTGACTGATTAGCGATCAGATCTTCGTAGCACATCAAATTGGCGATTTTTGTTTCAGCTGGCATGCGATCACGGTCGCACATCATGACAAAGCCTTTGACTGTCTTGCACAGTGCAGCGACTGATTCAACGACAGGTAAAAAATTCAAATCAAAGAACAGATATAAATCTTCTGCATGATTGGCAATATAGGCAATTTGCTCGGGGTGTAACCGCGGGTTAATCGTGTGCAGCACTGCACCCGAACCCGACACGGCGTAATAGGCTTCAAGATGACGATAACCATTCCAGGCGAGGGTCGCCACGCGATCCCCCATTTTTACACCCAGTGTAGTTAATGCATTGGCGAGCTGTTTGGAACGCTTGTGGCAATCGCTGTAGGTGTAGCGATGAATATCACCTTCAACACGTCGGGAAACAACTTCCGTGTCGCCGTAATACCGGTCTGCATGCTTAATCAAGCTTGAAATGAGCAGTGGCTGGCTCATCATGCGGCCCATGAGCGGGCTCTTTGGGTACTGCGCCATGTGGTCTCCTGAATATTTTAT
>CAYUDI010000229.1:0-3736 GCA_964443585.1 uncultured Bifidobacterium sp. | reverse complement strand
GTAGCGTGATTGAAGCCGACATGGCCACGATGGAAAAAAAGGGCATGCCTACAGGCCTGACTGTCACCCATCCACTCACTGGAAAACACATTGATGTCTGGGTTGGTAACTATGTACTCATCACCTATGGTGATGGTGCAGTCATGGGTGTGCCTGCGCATGATGAACGTGATTTCGCTTTTGCTAAAAAATATAATTTACCCATACAATTTGTTGTTGCCGTCGATGGTAAAGTCAACAGTGACGACGCCTGGCAAGAATGGTATGCCGACAAAGAACATGGCCGGTGCATTAATTCTGGAAAATACGATGGGCTGAAATATCAGGAAGCGGTCAATGCAATCGCTGCTGATCTCTCTGGCAAAACACTAGGCGAGAAAAAAATTACCTACCGTCTGCGCGACTGGGGTATCTCGCGTCAGCGTTACTGGGGTACGCCCATACCCATTATTCATTGCCCTTCATGCGGCGATGTGCCCGTACCCGAAAAAGATCTTCCTGTCATATTGCCTGAAGATTGCGTACCTGACGGAAGCGGCAACCCACTCAACAAGCATGAAAAATTTTTACACGTCGATTGCCCAAGCTGCGGCAAAGCTGCGCGACGTGAAACGGACACCATGGATACCTTCGTAGACTCATCCTGGTACTACATGCGCTACTGCTCACCCGCCAGTAACGATGCCATGGTCGATGGGCGTAATGATTACTGGATGCCGATGGACCAGTACATTGGTGGTATTGAACATGCTGTTTTGCATTTACTGTACGCGCGCTTCTGGACCAAAGTCATGCGCGATTTTGGCTTGATTACATTTGATGAGCCATTCACCAATTTGCTTACGCAGGGCATGGTATTAAACGAAACCTACTATCGCGAAGAGCCTTCAGGTAAAAAAATCTGGATTAATCCCGAAGACGTTGTTTTGAAAATGGATGACAAAGGTCGTCCCGTGTCGGCCATCTTAAAAACCGATGGCGAGCCGGTGCACATCGGCGGCACAGAAAAAATGTCTAAGTCAAAAAATAATGGCATCGATCCTCAAGCCATTATCGACCAGTACGGTGCTGACACAGCCCGGCTGTTCACTATGTTTGCCTCACCACCCGAGCAAACACTGGAATGGTCAGGTGCGGGTGTCGATGGTGCGCAGCGTTTCTTGCGCCGCGTCTGGAATTTTGCTCACGGACATGTACATCATATCGATATCCACGCCACACTGCCCACCGAGTTGTCGGCTGATCTGAAAATCTTACGGCGTGAAATGCATAAAATCTTGCAGCAAGCAGATCACGATTATCAGCGCCTGCAATACAACACCGTAGTTTCAGCGTGCATGAAAATGCTCAACTTGCTTGAAGCAACCGCATACACCCAAGCCGCTGGCAGCCGTGCAGCACTCACTGAATGTTTGGGTATTTTTCTGCGCGTGCTGTACCCCATCGCGCCGCACATTACGCACGTGTTGTGGGAGGCCCTAGGCTACGCTAAAGCCTTGGGCGCTCTGCTCGATGCGCCTTCGCCTGTGGTTGATAGCAGCGCACTTGAACAAGCAGAAATCGAGCTTGTGGTACAAGTCAATGGCAAGCTTCGGGGAAGCATTACGGTACCCAAAACTGCAGACAAAGCCGCTATTGAGGCTGCTGCACTAGCAAATGAACACGTACAAAAATACCTGACGGGCACGCCTAAAAAAATTATCGTGGTGCCTGGCAAACTGGTCAATATCGTTGCGTAGACGTTTAATGAAGGAGAGTTGCGTGCAAACCAACCGCCGCCTGTGGATTTCGTTAATGATGACCCTGCCGCTGGCCGCTTGCGGCTTTCAGCTAAGGGGTTCTCGATCAGACGCGAAACTTCCCTTTAACTCCATGCATCTTGAAACAAGTAAAAATACTCCTTTAGAGCGCGAGCTTCGTAACGCTATTCTTGCACAAGGCCAAACAGCGATAGCCACGGACAGAAAATCGGCTGATGTCACACTACGTATCCTTTCTGAAAATCAGGAAAAGAAAGTCTTAACGCTTAATGCGCAAGGTCAGGTTCGTGAGTTTAGTTTGCTCTACCGAGTACGTTTCGATGTCGTCAACAAAGAAAACACACTACTGGTCAACGATACTGAACTCGCGCTGCAAACATTCATGAGCTATTCTGAATCGCAAGCCGTTGCGAAAGAAACGGAAGAACGCCTGATTTACAACGACCTGCGAGCGGATGCGGTAAGTCAGATCATGCGCCGCTTATCCCAAATAAAACTCGAGCTGTAGACTGCACTATGCAAGTGCGTGCTGAAGCGCTGGATGCGCATCTCGAAAAATCACTGGCACCTCTCTATGTGATTTCTAGCGACGAGCACCTGCTTTCTATGGAAGCAGCTGACCGCATACGCAAGCGCGCGCGTAGCACCGGCTTTTCTGAACGCGAAGTCCTGATTGTTGATCGCTATTTCAAATGGGGCGAGCTCACATCTTCTCAACAATCCATGTCACTGTTTGGTGATAAAAAATTGATTGAACTCCGTATGCCCACAGGCAAACCCGGCAAAGAAGGTGGGCAGGCCTTACAAGAATATGCGGCCAGCTGCGCCGCCTCGACCACGGCCGATGAAACACTCACCTTAATTACCTTACCCAAACTCGATTGGGCCACACAAAAAAGTGCCTGGGTAGGTGCCTTGCAACGCACTGCGGTGTATATCGACATACCCGTGGTTGAACGGAATCATCTCGCTAATTGGATAGGCCAGCGCTTAGCAGCGCAAGGGCAAAGTGCAGACAAGATCGCGCTTGAATTCATGGTGGAGCGCGTCGAAGGTAATTTACTGGCCGCGCATCAGGAAATCCGCAAACTCGGGCTACTTTACCCAGAGGGTCGTTTAACTGTTGAGCAAGTCCATGATGCTGTTTTGAACGTGGCCCGCTATGACGTATTTAAATTATCCGAAGCGATGCTTGCCGGCGATGTACCTCGACTAGTGCGTATGCTGGAAGGCCTCAAAGGCGAAGGCGAGGCCTTACCACTGGTGCTATGGGCTGTGGCTGATGAAATCCGCACGCTACTGAAGTTAAAGCTGGGCGTCAATGATGGTCGACCGTTGGCGATGCTGATGAAGGAGTATCGTATCTGGGGCCCGCGAGAGCGCCTGATACCGAATGCAATTGCACGCGTCACGCTGCGTACCTTGCAAACAGCTATGCATGAATCGGCCCAGATCGACAAAATGATTAAAGGTCTGCGCGCACGAGAATTTGCTGGCGACTCGTGGGATGCTCTGTTACAGCTTGCCATGCGCATAGCACGATAAAAAATTCGAACCAGGAATCTAGTCATGGATATACAACAGTACATGAACACCCTAGGCAAAGCTGCACGTCATGCAGCGCGCGCCATGGCCAAAGCCGATACCGCCTCTAAGAATCGCGCGCTCGAATTAATAGCTCAGGCCATACGACGCGATGCCGCACTACTGACGGTAGCCAATCAAAAAGATTTGGATCAGGCGCACGCCAATGGCCTGGCGCCCGCCATGATAGACAGATTAACTTTGTCGGAAAAAGCCATTGCGACCATGGCCGAGGGCTTGGAACAAATCGCGTCATTACCTGACCCTATAGGCGAAATCAACAACATGAAGTTTCGTCCTACCGGCATACAGGTTGGACAGATGCGTGTGCCACTCGGTGTGATCGGAATTATTTACGAGGCGCGGCCTAACGTCACCGTCGACGCAGCAGG
>CAYUDI010000228.1:0-3749 GCA_964443585.1 uncultured Bifidobacterium sp. | reverse complement strand
GCACTCAATCTAAGTACCGATGAAATTGATTTGATGCTGAGCTTGCTGTCAGAGGTGATACCGGTCGCACAAAAAAATGTCTGATTGATGGACCGTACTCTATGTTCGTTCGCAGCTCATTTCTATGTGTTTTTTATATACAATTGTATACTTTGAAGCCCATTACTTAGGCTAATCCCCGACTTTAACGACGTTTTTATGTTTTTCATCAACGAGTGATTAGTATCAAACCCTGCTGCCTGTGCGGCATCACGAATCAGATTGAATGCTGGCTCACGTTGCTCTTTTCGCTTTGCTGAGCCCATGAACAAATTTTTTATGGAATCCTTCGCCGTAGCACGTCGAAGGTAAACCACTTCGACTCCATCCTCGAATTTGCTCTTTTGCTGTAACCGCCCATTCGATCCATCTAATTTGGCGATTTCTTTGGTAATGGAATCTAAGCTCATATCCGCGCTGAGTCGGACGGAAGATACATTATTCATGGTGGCACACCCTAAAATTTAATAGCCGGTGATAACCATTACTGTAAAACTAGACGACAAGCTGCATACACCAGTAATGATTCAGCGCTGCGCTATACCTGAAAAATCCCAATAAAAAAGCCTGCATCTGCAGGCTTTTCCGTTACAGCAATTTCACCATCTTATTTCTTAGGCGGGATGTACAGGTCGGTAATACTGCCCAATCCCATCTCCGCAGCAAACATCGGTGTCTCGGATAAGGTGGGGTGTGCATGCACCGTAAGCGCCAGGTCTTCTAAATCTGCACCCATCTCCATGGCTAACACTGTCTCGGCCAATAACTCGCCCGCATTAATACCAACGATACCTGCACCGATGATGCGCTTGGTGGTGGGATCCCATAAGAGTTTGGTGATGCCATCATCTCGACCCATGGCCAGAGCACGACCCGAAGCTGCCCACGGGAAACTGGCTTTTTCAAACGGTATGCCTTTGGATTTGGCTTCTGTTTCAGTCACACCCATCCATGCTATTTCAGGATCGGTGTAGGCCACGGAAGGAATAGTCATCGCATCAAACGCAACCTTGTGTCCGGCAATCACTTCAGCGGCGATTTTTGCTTCATTAGTGGCTTTGTGCGCGAGCATGGGGTCACTGGAGATATCGCCTATAGCAAAAATATGCGGCACATTGGTTTTTTGCTGTTTGTCGACCGGAATAAAACCACGATCATTGACGATCACACCCGCTTTTTCAGCCGCAATATCTTTACCATTCGGTCGACGTCCCACCGCTAACAACACCATGTCATACAGCTGCGGCTCGACGGGAGCTTGTTCGCCTTCAAAAACAGCCAGCAAGCCATTGGCTCGTGCTTCGAGGCGAGTGACTTTGGTTTTTAGATAAATAGCTTCGTAGCGTTTTTCAATGCGTTTGTGCAGGGGTTTGACCATGTCGCGATCAGCCGCAGGAATCAAACCATCAGCAAATTCAACGACCGTAACCTTGCTGCCGAGCGCGTCATACACACACGCCATCTCTAGTCCTATGATGCCCCCACCGATGACCAACATACGTTTAGGTATCTGACGCAATTCGAGAGCGCCTGTGGAATCCACCAACCGTGGATCGTCATACGGGAAACCTGGAATGCGCGTAACCGATGAACCCGCCGCAATAATCGCATTTTTAAACGCAATCGTTTTACTGCCTTCAGCCGTCTCTACGGTGATGGTATTGGGCGAAGAAAATTCTCCTTTGCCCTGTACTACCTGCACCTTACGTGCTTTGGCCAAACCAGTTAAACCACCGGTGAGTTTTTTGATGATGCTCTCTTTCCAACCACGCAGCGCATTGATATCAATTTGAGGAGCAGCCATCTTGATACCGAAGTGCGACATTTCTTCAGCCTCGGTAATAACTTTCGCAGCATGTAACAAGGCTTTGGACGGTATGCAACCCACATTCAGGCACACGCCACCCAATGAGGGATAACGCTCAATCAACACGACGCGCTGGCCTAAATCAGCGGCGCGAAATGCTCCGGTATAACCACCCGGGCCGGCACCTAAGACCACGGTGTCGCACTCGATATCTGCACTACCTGCAAAACTCGCTGCTACTGGAGCGGCTACTGCAGCTGCAGAGCTTGCCCCCACAGGCGCTGTTGCAGTTGATGCAGCGGCTGGTGTTGGTGCAGCTGGAGTAGCAGTAGCACTGTCTTGCGCTACTTCCAGCACTAGCAGCAATGAACCCTCTGCGACTTTATCGCCTATTTTTACTTTTAATTCTTTGACTACGCCAGCATGAGAACACGGTATCTCCATACTGGCTTTATCAGACTCGACAGTAATGAGTGATTGCTCAGGTTTGACGGTATCGCCGGGTTTGACTAATAACTCAATGACTTCAACTTCTTTGAAATCACCAATATCTGGTACATGAATTTCCATGAGGCTCATAGCTAGGCTCCGTTAGGCAGTCATAGGAAAACTGATTACACGACACGGCAGCGCCGAGCTTTTATCAAACTCAGCACCTGCATGTATACCCATCTCGGCAAGCTGGCGTGCACTGCCCAGCGTGTCGTAGGCTGCGTACATCGCACCCAATGCAAAAGTCTTGCCGCTACCGATCGCCCAAAAACGATCGAAGCTAAAGACTTCGCGATAGGAATACACGCCGTATATACCTTTGGTGTTGGCTATCAATGTCGTGATCTGAGAGGACTCGTAAGGATCGTCCTCTTCTTCCTTAATATTCAAAAAATATTTTTCTTTCATAATCTGATGAGCGCGTGAGAAGGTATCAAAAACTTCATCGCGCGATCCCAGCAGACAATCATCACCCATATCAGTAAGCAGTTTTTTCATGACAGGAAAATGAGCTGTCGTCCCTGCCAACGCAATATAAGAGCCGCCTATAGAAAAAATCTTTTCATTGGCTTCATACGCGCTGGACAAGCGTGTATCACCAAAGGTCACTAATGAGTCAGCTGCAATAGCTATCTCATCATTTTTGCGTACAACGACACAGGTGGTCATGAAAATAGACTCGTGCTAATTACAGCAAGGTCTTGCGCATATCTGCTAAAGCCTCAGAGAGATAGACAGAAAAACGCGCGCCCATGGCACCGTCAACAACTCGGTGATCATAGGAAAGCGACAGCGGCATCATCAGGCGTGGCGTGAATTCTTTGCCATTCCAGACTGGCTTCATCGATGATTTAGACAAACCCAAGATCGCAACTTCAGGAGCATTAATAATCGGCGTAAATGCCGTACCACCTATGCCGCCTAATGAAGAAATCGTAAAGGTAGCGCCCTGCATATCCGCGGGTTTGAGTTTGCCTTCACGTGCCTGCGCTGAAAGTTCGCCCATTTCTTTGGCAATTTCAACGATGCCTTTTTTGTCTGCATTCTTAATTACCGGTACCACTAAACCATTAGGCGTATCCGCTGCAAAACCTATGTTGTAGTAATGCTTAAGAATCAGGTTTTCACCATTGGCATCCAACGATGAATTAAATGCTGGGAATTTTTTTAATGCCGACACACTGGCCTTGATAACAAAAGCCAGCATGGTGAGCTTGACACCTGATTTAGCCATAGCTTCATTGGAGCTTTTTCGGAATTCTTCCAGCTCAGTAATATCGGCTTCATCAAACTGCGTCACATGCGGAATCATTACCCAATTTCTGTGCAGATTAGGGCCGCTGATTTTTTTGATGCGTGACAGTGCTTCGAGCGAGGTCTCGCCAAATTTCGCAAAATCTAGCGAAGGCCA
>CAYUDI010000227.1:0-3775 GCA_964443585.1 uncultured Bifidobacterium sp. | reverse complement strand
TAGGGCGCAAATGGTGCGCCCCTGGATTCCATCACACACCGAATTAAGAACATCCAGATCATCAGTCCTACCCTGCCCATGCTCGATACGATGCACCATGCGATACAACCAGCCCGTACCTTCACGGCATGGGGTGCATTGTCCACACGATTCTTCGTAATAAAAATACGATAGCCGCAACAGTGATTTAACCATGCACCGGTCTTCATTCATCACAATCACCGCACCCGAACCCAACATAGAACCTGCTTTGGCTATCGAGTCGTAATCCATATCGGTTTGCATCATCAATTCGCCTGTGAGTACAGGCATGGACGAACCACCGGGAATAACGGCTTTAATTTTTTTGCCGTCACGCATACCTCCGGCCAACTCAAGCAAGGTGGCAAACGGCGTACCTAGCGGCACTTCGTAATTACCCGGTTTAGCAACGTCGCCTGATACCGAAAATATTTTCGTGCCGCCGTTGTTTGGCTTGCCTATAGCAGCGTAGGCTGCACCACCCAAATTGAGTGCGAATGGAACCGCAGCAAACGTCTCGGTATTGTTAATCGTGGTGGGTTTACCGTACAGGCCAAAACTGGCGGGGAAAGGTGGCTTGAAACGTGGCTGACCTTTTTTACCTTCTAACGATTCGAGTAACGCGGTTTCTTCACCGCAGATATACGCACCGTATCCATGAAATGCATGGAGCTGGAATGAAAAATCCGAACCTAAAATTCGGTCGCCCAAAAAGCCACCAGCACGAGCTTGATCGAGGGCTTCTTCGAAACGATCGTAGACATCCCAAATCTCGCCGTGTATGTAGTTATAACCCACCGAGATACCCATGGCGTAGGCGCCTATGGCCATACCCTCAATCACAGAGTGCGGGTTATAGCGAAGAATATCTCTGTCCTTAAATGTGCCCGGCTCGCCTTCATCTGAATTACATACCAAGTATTTTTGACCAGGAAACTGACGCGGCATGAAGCTCCACTTCAAGCCCGTTGGAAAACCCGCACCACCGCGACCACGCAATGACGCCGCTTTAAGTTCAGCGATCACCTGCTCAGGAGGGATATTCTCGGTCAGTATGCGACGCAACGCCGCATAGCCGCCGCGCTTTACATAATCTTCAAGACCCCAGTTCGTGCCAGTAAGGCCCGCTAAGATTAAGGGTTGGATGTGACGGTCGTGAAGGCACGTCATTTTTTTAGCTCCGCCAGTAACGCATCGATTTTGTCGTTCGACATATGACTACACATGCGTTTGTTGTTCACCAAAAGAACCGGTGAATCACCACAGGCTCCCATGCACTCACCTTCGACTAAAGTGAATTGACCATCGGAGGTTGTTTCGCGGTAGTTGATACCCAGTTTTTCTTTCAGATGAGCTGCCGCTTTTTCTCCACCAGACAAAGCGCAAGGCAAGTTAGTACAGATAGTGACTTTGTACTTACCCACGGGCTTGACGTCATACATATTGTAGAAAGTAGCGACCTCTTGAACTGCGATAGCAGGCATGCCTATATATTTTGCTACATCCTGCATCACCTCAGCTGATACCCAGCCACGCTCATCTTGCGCGATGGTGAGCGCCGCCATCACCGCCGATTGGCGTTGGTCCGCAGGGAACTTGGCCAGTTCGCGATCTATCTTTTTATACGCTTGCTCTGATAACAGCATGGACTAACCTTCTGGATAAACCCGCAATCAGCGGTCAATCTCACCAAAAACAATATCTTGTGTACCAATGATCGTTACAGCATCTGCAATCATGTGGCCCTTGGCCATCTCATTTAAACCTTCCAGGTGGGCAAACCCAGGGGCGCGTATTTTTAATCGATACGGCTTGTTTGCACCATCGGAAACCAGATAGATACCGAACTCTCCCTTGGGATGCTCAACGGCCGCATACGCTTCGCCCTTGGGAACGTGGAAGCCTTCAGTAAATAATTTGAAGTGATGAATCAATTCTTCCATGTTGGATTTCATGTCCACGCGTGAAGGGGGCGCCACTTTGTGATTGTCGGTCATGACCGGCCCGGAGTTGTTGCGCAACCATTCAACGCATTGTTTGATGATGCGATTGGATTGCCGCATTTCTTCTACGCGAACCAGATACCGATCATAGCAATCACCATTCACACCCACCGGAATATCAAAATCCATCAGATCGTACACTTCGTACGGCTGTTTTTTGCGCAGATCCCAGGCTATACCCGAACCACGCAACATAGCACCTGTAAAACCCATTTGCAGGGCGCGCTCTGGACTAACCACGCCTATGCGTTGCTTCCAGATGCGGTTGTCGGTGAGCAGTGTTTCGTATTCATCGACATACGTAGGAAAACGATTGGTAAAGTCTTCTATGAAATCAAGCAGTGAACCCTGTCGGTTTTCATTTAGTCGCCGAATAGCTTTGTCATTGCGTATCAATGACGCGTTGTATTGCGGCATGCTATCTGGCAGATCGCGATACACACCACCGGGACGATAGTAAGCAGCGTGCAAACGTGCGCCGGATACGGCTTCGTAACAATCCATTAAATCTTCGCGCTCGCGGAAGGCGTACAAGAAAACACCCATCGCACCCACATCCAGAGCATGTGCGCCCAACCACAACAGGTGATTCAAGATGCGCGTGATCTCATCAAACATCACGCGTATGTATTGCGCACGCATAGGCACTTCCACGCCCAGCAATTTTTCAATTGCCATCACATAGGCATGCTCATTACACATCATCGACACGTAATCCAGCCTATCCATGTACGGCACCGATTGCAGATAGGTGCGAGTTTCAGCTAATTTTTCAGTCGCACGATGCAGCAAACCGATATGAGGGTCAGCCCGTTGTATGACCTCACCATCTAATTCCAACACCAGACGCAACACACCATGCGCCGCTGGATGCTGAGGGCCAAAATTGAGCGTGTAATTCTTAATTTCAGCCATGAAGTATTACCCCCTTGGCTAGTGAGTTACGAAGGACAGCATTTGACTCAATTTCGGTGAAGGCTAACTTCGCCAGAGCGAAGTTAAGCGCGCCCTGCGCGCGGCCGCAGCCAAATTTAGTCAAGTAATTCTTAATTTCAGCCATGAAGTATTACCCCCTTGGCTAGTGAGTTACGAAGGACAGCATTTGACTCAATTTTGGTGGAGGGTAAACACACCAAAAAATTATTAAGAGTTTTGTTATTGAAGGTAGCCATGACTATTTAATGCCGTAGTTTTCTTCGCGGATTATGCGGGGCACGTTTTCACGCGGTTCTATCGTAACGGGCTGATAAATTACGCGCTTTTGTTCCGGGTCGTAGCGCATCTCGACATAACCGCTGACAGGAAAATCTTTGCGGAATGGATGACCAATAAATCCGTAATCGGTTAGCAAACGTCTAAGGTCATCGTGGCCTTCGAATAAAATTCCAAACAAATCAAACGCTTCACGCTCGTACCAGTTTGCAGACGACCAAATTGGACAAACGGATGGTAATACTGGCAAATCTTCATCCGTGGCGAAGGTTCGTATACGCAGACGCCAGTTGTGTGTAATAGATAGCAGATGCACCACTACCGCAAATCGATCACCATTCCATGCGCCGTCACCGTAGCTGGAAAAGTCAACGCCACACAGGTCGAGCAACTGCTCAAATCGCGTTGATGGGTGATCGCGTAAATCTTGCATCGCCGACAAATAATCCGACGCACCTACGACCACAGTGATTTCGCCTAGCTCTTCGGTCAGGGTTTTAATTTTCTGGCCCAAGACCTGCTGCAAAGCATTTTTAAGT
>CAYUDI010000226.1:0-3783 GCA_964443585.1 uncultured Bifidobacterium sp. | reverse complement strand
AACGCTTGCAAACAGCACAGCCCACTGAGGCCGGTAAAAAAATAGGAGTACTCGAATTTTTTTGGTACAACTGCCCGCACTGTTTTGCGTTTGAGCCCTCGTTGTCAGAATGGGCAAAAAAACGTGGTGACTCCATAGTCCTTCGTCGTGTGCCTGTAGGTTTTCGCGAGTCATTTATTCCTCAGCAAAAGCTCTACTTCACGCTGGAAATCATGAATCGCTTTGATGTCCATCGTGCGGTATTTGATGCTGTGCATGTGGCTAAACAAAAATTGGATAAAGAAGAACAGATTGTTGAGTTCATCGAAAAACAGGGTGTCGACAAAAAGAAATTTCTTGAAACTTTTAACTCGTTTACCGTTCAATCTAAAGTCAATCGTGTGCGTCAATTAATGGAAGCCTATCGCATTGATGGCGTTCCGACTGTAGTGATTGATGGTCAGTACATTACATCGCCGTCTATCGTAGGCACTGCTTTACGCGGTCAGTCAGAACAGGCATTGAATGCAGCAACCTTGCAAGTGATGGATGCACTGTTAGCCAAGAAAAAATGAGGACGCGACGCTAATGCTGCGTGTCTTTATTACAGGTGCCTCCAGCGGTATAGGTGCGGCGCTAGCGCGTGAATTTGCAGCCAGAGGTGCTCAGCTGGGTTTGCTGGCACGTCGCGAGTCTGCGCTCCAAGCAGTCGTTGCATCTTTACCTAATGCAGCACGGCATTTTATTTATGCCGTGGATGTGAATGATCACTCGGCCTTGCAAGCAGCAGCCCAAAATTTTTTACGGCGCGCTGAGGGTATCGACATAGTGATAGCCAACGCAGGTATCTCGTATGGCACCCTGACCGAACGCGCAGAAGATTTCTCCGTTTTTGCATCCATACTGCAGACCAATGTAATGGCAACTGTCGCTACGTTTGCGCCATTTATCCATGCCATGAAATCACAAGCAGCAAGCGGTGATCGTGGCTTACGGTTGGTCGGTATAGGCAGCGTTGCGGGCATCCGGGGCTTGCCGGGCGCTGAAGCCTATTGCGCATCCAAGGCTGCTGTAATGAGCTATTGCGAATCCCTGCGAATTGAATTGCAGCCGCAAGGTATACGCGTGGTCACCATTGCACCGGGTTACATAGACACACCCATGACCAAAGTTAATCGTTATCCCATGCCTTTTCTCATGCCTGCCCCTCGCTTTGCGCGACTAGCTGCCGATGTCATACGCCGCGGCCGCAGCTATGCGGTGATTCCATGGCAAATGCGCGGCGTGTCATGGTTGCTGCGGTTGTTACCGAACTGGCTGTATGACCGTGTTATGGCCAAGGCCCCTTACAAAGCAGCATTTGGTGAGCATCCACATTCCGATGTTTGAACTGGTTGATGCTATTGGCAAGCTGCATAAACAGGTGCATCCGGGCAGTGCTGTTCGCATAGTCTCGCTGGTGCCTTCGATTACAGAATTGTTATGTGATCTGGGCTTGGCTGATCGCGTGGTTGGTCGAACCGGGTTTTGTATACATCCGCATTCCTCTGTCGCTGTGATTCCTAAAGTCGGTGGAACCAAAGACGTTAATCTCGAAAAAATACGTCGGCTCTCACCCACCCACTTAGTGGTGAACATTGATGAAAATGAAAAACCCACAGTCGATGCGCTCATCGATATTGTGCCTAATGTGATTGTTACTCACCCTATGGCCCCTAGAGATAACCTGGATTTGTATCGTTTATTGGGTGGGATTTTTCGCAAAGAACGTGAAGCCCAAGTGCTGTGCCAGCGCTTTGAGCACGAGTACGATGCCTTGGAAGAGACCATGTCCAGTGTGGCTATTTCTCGCGCTACTCATCGCGTGTTGTATTGCATTTGGCAGGATCCGTGGATGACGATTGCGCGCGATACCTATATTGCGCGCATGCTTGGTTTGATAGGCTGGCAACAGTGGTTGGCGGATTCAGAGGCGCGGTATCCGGTATTTAGCTGGGATGCGACGATGCTGAATGTGATTGATGAAATTTTGCTGTCATCCGAGCCCTATCGCTTCACCTCTAACCATGTCGATGCTCTGGAGCGCCAAACCGGTAAGCCAGTCCGATTAATCGATGGAGAGATGTTGTCGTGGTATGGCAGCCGGGCTATTCCCGGTTTGCGCTATTTGCGTGAGCTGGCGCATACCTAGTGAGTCATGCGCTTAGTAATGGCCTAACGTGGCCTTACTTCTTTTTTGAAATCCGGCTCAGCATGCGTATAAATTCACGAGCCAGCATTTTGTGATGCTCATCTAACTGCTGCAAGTTTGTAATTGCCTGTATGTCTAATGAAGACAGGCTATCGGATTTTGTTTTAGTACGATTGCTGTCAACATTACCAAAGCGTAACCAGTCAGTGGGAACATCGAGCCATTCGGCCAACGCGCGTAATTTTTCCTGAGTTGGAATGGATTCACCCTGCAGCCACTTGCGCGCAGCATGAACTGACACTGGCTGACCAGCAAAGCGAAGATTGAATTCGCGCGCTAGCCGCGTGGGGCTATTGGGAGAATAATCGGCATTGTGCAGCGCTTGTTGCAGCCGTTTGCTGAATTCCAAGCGTTCGAGTTGAGCTTTCATAAACCTACTATCACATTTTGAGAAGTGATAGTCAGTAGGTTAATGCGCTACTGTTTGTCTAAGATCGAATTTAATTTTTTTTTAATTGAGTTATTTATTATTTAAATTTTTAAAGAATTGACATTAGTTATTTGGTACTTCGCGACCCGTTCTGTTGAAATAATTTTACTAAAAGTAGCTCATATAGCGCTGACTAGTTAGCTTATGGTTATCCGCTTATCTGGTAGAAAAGCGTGTCACTCCGTCAGTACCTACAGTGCGTAAAAGTTCGCCGGCATAAAAAAGGCGGTACAAATGTGCGAGTGCTTCGCCCATGGCAAAACTAATTTGATGTGCATCCAGCGAGCGGGGAAACATGATGGGTACGATATCCGCTGCAGATTGCGGTGTGGTGCAGGCCAGCCGCACTTCGTTTAGTCGATCTGCATGATGCGTGTTTAATTGCGCTATGCGTTTGTGTATCCCGGTAAATGGTTTGCCATGTGAAGGCAGCACCAAAACATCATCCGGTAGTGAGTTGAATTTTTTGAGTGAATCTAAAAAATTTCCTACGGCATCTGATTCAGGCTCTATGGCAAACACGGATGTATTGGTTGATATGCGAGGCAGCACCATATCGCCTGATATCAAAACATTCAGTGAGGCGCAATGCAGTGCTGCATGCTCTGGAGAGTGGCCTGTGCCAATAATGATGCGCCACTCTCGCCCACCGATAAAAATCGGTTGATTTTCTTCTAACCGCAAGAAGGCGTGCGGCACATCCGGCACCAGTGCTGGGTAATAATCTTTACGTCCCTCGAGCTGATCGAGCATCGCGCGATCAGCAAGCCCATGCTGCTTAAAATGCGGCACCATCGATGGTCCATCAGCGCCGGGCAGGCCGGCCGACATCATGCGCGCAAAGGCATATTCACCGACCGTCATCATCAGGGGTGCCTTCCAACGATCACATAGCCAAGCTGATAAACCGACATGATCTGGATGGCAATGCGTAACGATGATTCTAAATACCGGCAAACCCTGCAATTCGTTCGCAAAAATCTGCTCCCACGCATCGCGCGTGGTGTCAGCGGCGATACCGCAGTCAACAATGGTCCACCCTTTGTGGATAGAACCATCGGCCTCTACCCGTTGATCTTCTAACAACCAGAGATTGATGTGATTTAAGGCAAAGGGGAGCGGC
>CAYUDI010000225.1:0-3787 GCA_964443585.1 uncultured Bifidobacterium sp. | reverse complement strand
TTTGGATTTGGACATTTTCTGTCCTTGTGCATCACGCACCAACCCATGCACATACACCGTATCAAACGGAACTTTTCCAGTGAAGTGCGTGGTCATCATCACCATCCGCGCAACCCAGAAGAAGATAATGTCAAAACCTGTCACCAATACAGATGAAGGCAGGAAGAGTTTGTAATCCGGTGTTTCTTCTGGCCAGCCCAGTGAAGAGAAGGGTACTAGCGCTGAAGAAAACCAGGTATCGAGTACGTCCGCGTCGCGAGTGAGTTTGCCAGTGTAACCGGCGGCGGAAGCGTTAGCTGTAGCTTCAGCTTCAGTGCGACCTACAAAAATTGCCCCTGTGTCGGCATACCAGGCTGGTATTTGATGTCCCCACCACAGCTGGCGCGAGATGCACCAATCCTGAATATTATTTAGCCATTGGTTGTAAGTCGTACTCCAATTTTCTGGCACGAATTTGATGTCACCATGGGCTACTTTTTCCAAGGCGACTTCTGCAATTGATTTGCCTGGAAAGTGTGTTCCCTCTGGAGCTGGCTTACTCATCGCCACAAACCACTGATCGGTCAGCATAGGTTCAATCACTACACCCGTACGATCACCACGCGGCACCATTAACTTGTGCGGCTTGACTAACTCGAGCAAACCTTGTGCATCCAGATCAGCGACGATTTGTTTGCGCGCTACAAACCTGTCCATGCCTTGGTACGCCGCTGGGGAATTTTCATTGATCTTCGCATCCAGCGTAAAGACAGTAATTTGTCCTAATTCGTGACGCTGACCAACGGCGTAGTCGTTAAAGTCATGCGCTGGTGTGATCTTGACGCAGCCGGTACCAAATTCTTTATCGACATAGCTGTCAGCAATGACGGGAATAGTTCGGCCCGTTAAAGGCAGGGTGACTTGTTTGCCTACCCAATGGATATAGCGTTCATCAGTGGGATCGACTGCTACAGCGACATCACCTAATAAGGTTTCAGGTCGCGTGGTGGCTACTGTCAAATGCCCGCTGCCATCGGCAAATGGATAGCGGATATGCCACATGCTGCCGTCTTCTTCTTCCGAGACCACTTCAAGATCAGACACCGCTGTACCCAATACCGGATCCCAGTTAACTAAGCGTTTGCCGCGATAGATAAGTCCTTGCTCGTACAGGCGCACGAATACTTCTGTAACTGCCTTGGACATTTTGTCGTCCATCGTGAAATATTCACGACTCCAATCGGTAGATGCGCCCATACGGCGCATTTGGCCAGTGATGGTTGATCCGGACAGTTCCTTCCACTCCCACACTTTTTCTAGAAATTTTTCACGACCCAAATCATGACGTGAGATTTTTTGCGCATCGAGCTGGCGCTCAACCACGATCTGCGTTGCAATGCCCGCGTGATCGGTACCCGGAATCCAGGCAGTGTTATGTCCGAGCATGCGGTAGTAGCGTGTCAGGCCATCCATGATGGTCTGATTAAAGGCATGACCCATGTGCAGCGTGCCCGTCACATTGGGCGGTGGCAGCTGTATCGAAAAAGAAGGCTTGTCTTTATCTAGCGATGCGGTGAAGTAGTTACGCTTCTCCCATTCTGTGCGCCAGTGTTGTTCGATCTGGGCTGGCTCAAATGCCTTGGCTAATTCCATGATTTTTCAGAAAGTTGGTGAATTTTGGAAACTGCCCATTATAAGCGGGGAGAAGGAGACATAAATTTAACAAGTTCCCCGCAAAACCATGGTGTCGAGCACCCTATCGGGCTGCAGATGGGTATTTCTTTATATTGCGGGCGGAATTGGCCGCACATATGCCCGTTTTTTTTCAATTAACTATTTATAAAGAGGTCGATTGTGAGTTTGTCTCAGTCCCTTTCATCTTCCACGTCATTACACAAAATTCCTGGGCACAACGATAGTGACACCAAAATTAACAGTGATGACACGACAGATTCATTTTTATCGTTACCAGCGATGAAAACACGCAAGCATGTGCTCGGTGGTATGCCCGATGATATTAAACGCTATTGGTTATACAACTTTATTCTCTATTGGGATGCGAGTCGTCCTGCGGATATCGCCAAAGCTCTGCATCACATGGCCACGATCAGTAAGGTGCATCAGCAAGAAGTCATTGAGCTTGTTCAAAATGAACCCGACATTGCAATGGACTATACCGCTCATGCGATGCGCGGACTGGCTGAAATGGCGATTGTACTGTCTCCTAAAGATAAATCACGCGCACGCAGGGAGTTAATGGTCAGGCCAGAGGGCGTGGTAAGTGACAATGATGTTGATGTGTATAACTTTAGAAAAAAAGTAAATTTATTTGTAAAGCTTTATCCCACAGCTACAATTAACTTGAGTACTAATGAGCGCAAAGAATTCAATCATCCAGAATGGGTAAGGGCAGCGCTACAAGAATTCTTAAATCCGGCACTAGACAGTAAAAGGGTAAGATTCGATTTTTCAGTACAGCGACAAATCTTGGCGCCACTACAAAATCGCAATAGTATTTTTAGTAAAAAATCGCTTACTGAAATTGTCTATTTGCCTCGTGAAATTGATGATGTTCGTGGCTCGCCCATACGAATTATCTCTGAGCTCATCACTAAGTTTAAAAAAAATCATAAGCAAATTTACGCGGGTCCCATCATTGAATTAATTATAAAAAATAACCTTGCTGCATTACATGAGCTAAGTGAGTTACCCATCGAGCTAAATATCGCATTAATAGATGCAAGTGGGGCTCGGACTAGGCCTCAGTCGATTTCGCAAACATTTTCTCGCAATAATTTGCCATTGTTCATTACGTGCTTTGACATAGAACCTTTAGCTACGTATTTAGCAAATAAGTCATGCAGGCTCACGACTTTAAATCTGCATGATTGCACTTTGGATGCATCTGCATTGGTTGTGCTTGCAGAAGGATTGGAAGAAAATACGTCGATCAACATGCTGGATTTATCAAAAAATCTGCTTCGTCATCCTGGCATTAGCGGGCCTGATGCTTATGATGGATTAACTAAGTTTTCTTGCATACTAGCTGCTTCATCTAGCCTTTTACATTTAAATTTAGCCAATTGCAGCTTGCGCGATGAGGGGGCAACAATACTTCACGAAGCACTAAAAATGAACTCGCATTTACAAATACTGAATTTGAGTGAAAATATGATTCATCATGATCATGCGATTTGGAGCGATACTCGCGTAATTGGTAGGTCTGTGCCGCAGGTTAATTGAGGCTGGGACTGATCTTCATCATTTATTTAAAGGATTTCATAGCATGCATCACCCTGCCGAACTACCTCAAGCCAGCCTGATTGCCTGGACTGAGGGCGAGAAAGACTACAGTGCACATTGGCAGTCGGATGCCGGTTTGGCATCGCCTAAGCGTGTGGTGGTCGCTGACGACACTTTAACGGCTGATTCAGCGTATCGATTAGCTTGCGAGGGTGTGGGTATATTGTGGCGAGGTGATTTTCAAAATGCTCGCCAGTTGTTGCAAGCACTGGTGCGTCGCGTTGAGCGGCCATCCAAGAAAAGCCATCGCATTAAAGCCAATGCCCCGGCAGCAGGCACCAAAGATGCGTTTAATTTATATCGACTCTCGCAATCACAGCGAGCCCGCACCTTAGGCATGTTGTTAATACCCTTTGATCATGCTCATCAGATACCTTTGCGCCGTGCACCAGACGTCAGCCTCGCATGCAATGAAGCGATGGGCCATTCCGATGCTCCTTATGTAATGTCCTTGCGTGAACTTCTGGGCATCATCAGCGCTCATGAATGGCGCAAGAAAGGTATC
>CAYUDI010000224.1:697-3792 GCA_964443585.1 uncultured Bifidobacterium sp. | reverse complement strand
CATGCATTTCTGCAAATGCCGCCTGCACCGCATAGCCCTGCTGGCGGTCCATAGGGCGTTGATCATCTGGCAGTGCAGCACACCGATCTTTTCGGCTCCAGAGGTCATGCAGCAAGCCCGCAGCCTGCTGTTGTTTAACAATAGTGAAACTAGCGGAGTTAGCTGCGCTCATGGTTTTCTCTGTTCTATTTTTGGTAATGATACGGCCCCGTCAGGGGAGTGGGTTTGTAATTCAAAAAAGGGATGTTCACACAAATTCTCAAGCCAGTGCAAACAGGGTAAGCTGGCAACCTGAATGCTACCCAATCCACTATAGTTATTAAAACAGGAGATAAGCATGCCGACGCGATTTACCCCTGAGCAGCGCAGCGACTATGAGCGCGATGGTTTTGTACTAGTGCGTTCACTATTTGATAGCGAAGAGATTGCTCTGCTGCGCGGTGCGATAGAAACGGATCCACAACTGCACGCCAGTTTGTACGATCGTCATGATGCTTCAGGTAAATCGACTCGCATGGCGACCTGGAATCATCCGGGCGATAGTGTGTATGGCCTGGCAGCTCGTTCACATCGTGTAGTAGATACTATGGAAGAGATGCTCGGTGGCGAGGTCTATCACTATCACTCAAAATTAACTGCCAAAGAACCGCGCGATGGTGGCGCTTGGGAATGGCATCAAGACTATGGCTATTGGTACCACAATGGTTGTGTATTTCCTTACATGGCCAGCGTGATGGTGGCACTGGATAAAACCACGCGTGAAAACGGCTGCTTGCAAGTCATACGCGGATCACATCACGCAGGGCGAGTAGAACATGGTGTTTTACCAGGGCAGCAAGTCGGTGCGGATCCACGTCGCGTCGAAGAAATGCTCAAGAGCTTGGAATTAGTCTACGCAGAAATGGAACCAGGCGATGGTTTATTTTTCCATGCCAATGTCATGCATCGCTCTGATCAAAATCGCTCGGAAAACCGACGCTGGACTGTTTTGTTTTGCTACAACGCAGCACGCAATAATCCGTATCTCGAACATCATCATCCGCAGTACACGCCATTACTCAAAGTCGATGACCAAGCGATTAAATTGGCTGGAATAAAACATGCAAATGCTACGGATGATCACTTCCGCAAGAATTTTACGAATCCTCCAGAATTGAATAAAACAATTCTCACACCCTAAATCATTATCACCACTTACATACATCATGACTGATAAAAAAAATAAACTGCGTAGTCAAGCCTGGTTTGGCAAACCTGATAAAGATGGTTTCTTACATCGTAGCTGGACTAAAGCTGCCGGTCATCCGCATGACCAATTTGATGGTCGTCCTGTGATTGGCATTTGCAATACGTTCTCTGATCTGACGTCGTGTAACAGTCATTTCCGTACTATTGTTGAGTATGTAAAACGCGGTGTGTATGAAGCGGGCGGATTCCCACTTGAATTTCCGGTGATGTCGCTAGGTGAAGCGCAACTGAGACCAACGGCCATGCTGTTTCGTAATCTGGCCAGTATGGATGTAGAAGAATCTATACGCGGCAATCCGATTGATGGCGTGGTGCTGCTAATGGGCTGCGATAAAACGACACCGGCATTAATGATGGGTGCAGCCAGCTGTAATTTGCCAACGATAGGCATATCCGGCGGCCCTATGCTCAACGGTAAGTTCCGTGGTCAGGATATAGGCTCAGGTACAGGCGTGTGGATGATGTCGGAGATGGTACGTGCCGGCACCATGTCGCAAGAAGAATTTACAGAAGCTGAATCCTGTATGAACCGCTCGCACGGACATTGCATGACTATGGGAACGGCATCAACCATGGCCAGCATGGTAGAGGCATTGGGTATGTCATTACCTGAGAACGCTGCCATACCTGCTGTCGATGGCCGACGTAATCGTCTGGCACAATTTTCAGGCCGACGTATCGTTCAAATGGTGAAAGACAATCTCACCATGGACAAAATCATGACGCGGCATGCATTTGAAAACGCTATCAAGGTCAATGCTGCGATTGGTGGCTCTACGAATGCTGTTGTTCACTTATTAGCGATGGCAGGTCGTATCGGTGTGCCACTCACGCTAAAAGATTGGGATGATCTGGCGAGTGAATTGCCTTGCCTGCTCAATCTACAACCTTCAGGTAAATACCTGATGGAAGATTTTTATTATGCCGGTGGCTTGCCCGCCTTGATGAAAGAAATCGCACACGAGTTACATCAAGATGCGCTAACAGTAAATGGTAAGACGCTGGGTGAAAATATCAAAGATGCGCCCTGCTACAACCGCGATGTGATTACTGCATTTGATCAACCTTTCAAACCTGCTGCGGGTATCGCTGTATTAAAAGGTAATCTCGCTCCGAATGGCGCGGTGATCAAACCGTCGGCTTCATCGCCGCATTTACTTAAGCATCGTGGTCGCGCGGTGGTATTCGAAGATACAGAAGATTTTCGCTTACGCATCGATGACGATAATCTCGACATCGATGAACACTGCATCATGGTGCTAAAAAATTGTGGCCCCGTGGGTTATCCAGGCATGGCAGAAGTTGGGAACATGGCGCTACCGAAAAAAGTATTGAAAAAAGGGATTACCGACATGGTGCGCATTTCTGATGCACGCATGAGTGGTACAGCGTATGGCACCGTTGTACTGCATGTGTCGCCTGAAGCAAGCGTAGGCGGGCCACTCGCCTTAGTGCAAAACGGCGACATGATAGAACTGGATGTACCTGCACGTCGCTTGCATTTAGATGTCAGCGATGCGGAACTTGCGAAACGCAAATCTTCATGGAAGGCACCCGACAAACCCGAGCGTGGTTATGTGAAATTGTATGTTGATCATGTTCAGCAGGCGCATTTAGGCGCTGATTTAGATTTTCTGGTGGGTGGCAGCGGTGCCGATGTGCCGCGCGAATCACACTAAACAATTTTTATAAAATCGAAGTAGACGCTCTCATGCCATGCCGTATTCGCTGAGGCGTCATTCCTAACGATTCTCATTATTGACGAGACTAAAATAATAAGGACACATGTATGTCTGGCTCCATCACCAATAGCGTTCCTTTTATTCGCTTGCATGCACAAGATGATG
>CAYUDI010000224.1:271-666 GCA_964443585.1 uncultured Bifidobacterium sp. | reverse complement strand
ACTGATTGCACGCCAACAGTTAATCGGCGGCACCCAAGTCGAACAAGCGAAAGTCAAAGGCTTAATCCCTGCTGGCCATAAAGTGGCAGCACACGATATTGCCACCGGCGCACCTATACGTCGCTACAACCAAATCATAGGCTTTGCCAGCAAACCTATTCACGCTGGTGAACACGTGCACGTACATAACTGCACCATCGGCGAAGAAAAAGGCGGCTTCACGCGCGACTATGCATTTTGCGCAGACGTACAACCGGAACGCGCCAAACGTTCTGCTCAGTTCATGGGTTATCAACGCAAAAATGGTCGCGTGGCGACGCGTAATTACATCGGCATACTGTCAAGCGTGAACTGCTCAGCGACAGTGGTGCGTGCGATTGCGGATCATTTTTCAC
>CAYUDI010000224.1:0-261 GCA_964443585.1 uncultured Bifidobacterium sp. | reverse complement strand
GATGGCGTAGTGGCTTTAACCCACGGCACCGGCTGTGGCATGGATCACAGCGGACTCGGCATGCAGCTGCTACGTCGCACACTAGCCGGATATGCCACTCACGCAAACTTTGCAGGCGTGTTGGTAGTGGGTCTAGGTTGCGAAACGAATCAACTAGCTGCATGGTTAGATCACAGCCACTTGAATGAAGGCCCTCTACTACGAACATTCAATATTCAAGACACCGGCGGTATGGCTCAAACGATCGCAAAAGGCATCGCT
>CAYUDI010000223.1:3378-3809 GCA_964443585.1 uncultured Bifidobacterium sp. | reverse complement strand
TTTTTTATACTTTCAGACGCATCATCATTCGATGAGAAAAAAGGTAGCAAAGAACTCGTCGAATACTACAAGCGCGAAAATTTATCGTTACAATTTCCTCCGCTAGAAAATCCCGAATCAGATAATTTTGTTTCGACATCACAGGCAGAGTCATTATGAGTCCGTCTTATTTTAATTATTCAGATCTTCGTCTTGCATCGGCCGTAAAATCAGATGATACGGCCGATGATGCACAGCGGCGCAGAGAAATGCGGCGTAAAAAGCAGGATGCATCAGCAAAGTTGGTTACACATAATCGCGAGCTATCAAAAAATCTTCTGGATGAAGTACTAGGCAAAAAAACAGTATCACCTAATGAATCGCAATCTAAAGCTCAGGCTGAGAATAAGCGGCCTGATATGTATTACGAAGGCTTACCAAAACCAGCACAG
>CAYUDI010000223.1:3080-3353 GCA_964443585.1 uncultured Bifidobacterium sp. | reverse complement strand
TACTGCTTATAATCAAATCGATGCTTTTCAAAATCCAAATCTTACTCAACCTGACGAGGTGAGTCGTGATGGCAAGGCTAATGAGAAATTAAATCAACAGTTCCAATTTAACTCAGAAGCAGGTCAATCTACAGCATCGCTAAACAGAGCTCTTTCAAACTCGCCTGCAGCCCGACTGAGCGTGCATCTAAATAAGCTACAGCAGGAAATTTCTACGATCAACGAAAAACGTTGTCAGCAAAATGTAACGCAGCTTGAATTAGAAGAGTTAGC
>CAYUDI010000223.1:0-3070 GCA_964443585.1 uncultured Bifidobacterium sp. | reverse complement strand
TGCTACGTCAGTTGATTTTTTAGAGGGGTATGCCGAGGGCATTATTAAAGATGAGGATACTCGCAAACAATTTGATCAGGAATGTATGTCGCTGCGCAAGCAATTAGCCGATTCCGATGCGGCGTATATCAACTCAGTCAATAGCTGGCTGGCTAATCAGACAGGACATTTTTCTGGCGATAATTCTTCACTGATACGCGACGGTCAATCTTCTAAATTGGCAATATCAGATAAAGCATTACGAGAGGATAGGTTACGTCGCTTTACAGCAGTTGGCGCTGTAGCAAATCAGGATAAAGAATTGCGAAATTCTCGATTAGAAGACGACGCACATATACAGCGTTTACGTGGTGTAAAAATAGATCATATAAATTCGGAATCTACATTGCCTTTGATAGTGCAGCGTTCTGTTTAATTACCAAATCGATTTGTACCTCTAGTTACTTTTAAAATTTAATGATCACCCCAGCTTGAATAAAATGAGTTCTTAACACCGTTCGAGCACGCGATACACGGCTACGTACAGTTCCTAGTGGTATAGCTAAAATTTCTGCGGCGTCCTGATAAGAGATTTCATCTATCGCGACCAAACTAAGAACTTCACGCATTTCTGCGGGTAATCCAGAAAAGGCACCATCGACCAAGGCAAGCAATTCGCGTTGTTCGAATGAGTCACTAGGATCAGGTTCTGTGCAGGCAAGTCCGCCAAGTATTTCGTCAGATTCAAATCGATATAAACGATGTGGAGAGCGGCTAAGATAATTTCTAACCATATTCATGGCTATGCCGTATAGCCATGTAGAGAGTTTGGATTCCCCTCGAAAGCAACGAATAGTTCGTGCAGCCTCTACGAAAGCTTGTTGCGTAATATCTGCGGCGTCATCAGGTTGATCAATATAGCGAATAACAAATCGGTAGAGACGTTTTTGATGTTCTTGCATCAATTCTTTAAACAATGTCTCTTGATCTCTTTCGGAGTGAGGGGTACTACTGTCATCCTTGTCCAGAGAGTGATATTGCTTCTTCTTAGTGTCGGTTATGAGTTCCGTATCCAAATCTGCATCGTCTAACTCATCATCAGGCAGATCAAAGAACAGGGTATCAATGTTCTCACCAAGCAGCTCATTTATATCGTCGCTAATGGCAGGTTCTTCTAGGTAGGCTTCGACACTCATTACGGGACTCGCGCTCATGGAACTGCTCCTATCGCGGACTATTGCCTTTTAAGAACCCAGAACCATGTATTGTTTGGTGATGTAAATTCGACTTTCCTGTGAAAAAGAAAAATACGAACTTAGATCAAAAAATTCTAGAAACTACCTAATTCGTGGGATTGACAAACGCAGATTAGTGCGAGTTGGGTACCATAAAAATCGAAATGCCAAATTGGTCAATCGGCATTCGTAAAACTCATGTACCAATTTCTTGGAGAGAAGATGTGATATCTGCTTGCGATGAGCTGGGCACGACAGGCTAAGTTAAATGTGGAACTGTCACCACCGAGGCGGTTTTATAAAAGCCGCTGGGCGCTACACAGGCGCGGCTGAGTAGATTGCTGGGTACTAGGCGGTAAAAGGGCTTTCAAACCTGGATTTAAGTTATCTGGCGGCTAACGGAGGATGTTTTTTTTCAGCTTCAGCGTGCGGCTAACACGTGTTCTGTGCGCGAATAGCTAAGCGCCTCTTATAATGGCGATTATTTCACTGCTGAAACTCCCTGGACATGCATTACTTCTCGACCCGTGGCCATGCGGCCAGACCCTCCTTTTCTGAAATCCTTTTAGGCGGACTTGCGCCTGATGGTGGTTTGTACCTGCCGCTCAAATATCCGCAAGTTACCCGTGCGGAATTGGATACTTGGCGTTCACTGAGCTATGCCGACTTGGCTTTTCAGGTTCTGGATAAATTTGCGACGGATATTCCTGACGAGGATCTTAAAAACCTGGTTATGCGTACTTACACGGCAGAGGTTTATCGTAACTGCCGTCCCGGTGACGATGCGGCCCGCATAACCCCGCTGCGTATTCTTGAACAAAGCGATGGTCTGCAGCTTGTTTTACAGAGCTTGTCGAATGGCCCGACCTTGGCTTTTAAGGATATGGCCATGCAATTACTGGGTAATTTGTTTGAATACACCCTGCAGAAGCAAGGATCAGAGCTCAATATTTTGGGTGCCACCTCGGGTGACACCGGCAGTGCTGCTGAATACGCCATGCGTGGCAAGCATGGCATCAAGGTATTCATGCTCTCGCCTCACCACAAAATGAGCGCATTTCAGACCGCCCAGATGTTTAGCTTGCAGGATCCCAATATCTTCAATATTGCTGTTGAGGGCGTGTTTGACGATTGCCAGGATATGGTCAAAGCGGTTTCTAATGATCTGGAATTTAAATCACACCAAAAAATAGGTACGGTCAATTCCATTAACTGGGCGCGCGTTGTGGCGCAAGTTATTTACTATTTCCGCGGTTATCTTTCTGCGACCGATTCATGTAACCAACAGGTATCGTTTACTGTTCCTTCCGGCAATTTTGGCAATATTTGTGCCGGGCATATTGCACGCATGATGGGTCTGCCGATTAAAAAATTAGTCGTTGCCACGAATGAAAACGATGTGCTGCATGAATTTTTCCAAACCGGTAGCTATCGTGTGCGCAAATCATCCGAGACTTTGCATACCAGCAGCCCCAGTATGGATATCAGCAAGGCTTCGAATTTCGAACGGTTTATTTATGATTTGTTGGATGGTGATACCGATCGCGTTCGACAGCTGTTTCATAAAGTAGAGCGTGAAGGTGGATTTGATCTGTCGGGTAAGCCCGGCAGCGATGGTAATGAATTCGCAAACGTAGGTCGGTTTGGTTTTTTCTCTGGTAAATCAACGCATGCTGATCGTACAAAAACGATACGCGATGCAGCGACTCGTTATCAACTCATTGTGGATACACACACCGCCGATGGCATTAAAGTCGCGCGTGAGCACATAGAGAACGATGTGCCTATGATAGTTCTTGAAACCGCACTGCCAGCAAAGTTTAATGAAACCATACGCGAAGTATTAGGACGGGATG
>CAYUDI010000222.1:0-3828 GCA_964443585.1 uncultured Bifidobacterium sp. | reverse complement strand
TTACTCTTAAAATCTGCCGCATACCCGCGAGGTGGCGTACCGGTTTGATTCCGATCCCGGGCACCAAACCGTTTGATTTTCTTCCGCTCTCAGTGTTTGATGCGAGCAGATTCAAATGCCTTTCTGAATTCTCTCCGCCTAGCTTCCGACCATCCCCACGCGCCGTAGAAGCGGCTAGGCTGCCTCTCTATATGTTGATGGTAATAATGCAAATAGCGCTTGCAATAGCTTTCTAGGTCGGCGGCCGTTATTTCATCAGCATTCAGCGCACATATCTCTTCCATAAGTGATTTCAAGTCATCCATAGACACTACTTTCTTGATTAGCACCGTGCTAGAGCAAAGACACAGTAAAATTAACCACAGTGTTTTAATAATCGTTTTTAAGGAAATCTCTGTGACGCACTCTTTTTTTCAGGATCAGAGTATTTCAGATAAATGGCAATCAGCCACAGATTTGCTGGATCAAGAATTCAACATTGCCCCTGAACGAGTTCATTTGCTAGGAACCGTAAAATCCCTATTTGCAAAATATGTGAGTGAGAATGATTTGTCTGAGACAGCATCGCAAGCGCTTTACTATCGGCTGTTTTTTTTCTCGACACTCATGATGATCAGAACTCTCAACACCATGGATATGCAAGTCGCTGGTTTCAAACTTTATGATTTGATGCCTGTTTTTACGGCATCTAAACGTCTGTCAGCGGATGCAGAGGATTGGGCAGTGCTTGAACAGTCAATAGCTAGTATCAATGACGCAATAGACGCTTTAATCATTGATTACAGCTAAAAATGTAACAATTTCCTAGAAGTTATCTTAAAGGCAAGTAATTATTGCTCTCCTCACGTATCGTAGTTCTTCCCGTCGGAACAACATTAAATAGTGTTATTTAGAGTCATGCGGATAATCACCGCATAGTTGTTATATTATCTAAAGTGTAAATTGAGTAAAGATGCTGCAATGGCATTGTGCTTTTAGCAACTAGCGATTACCGGGAGTACCGCATGTCAGGCGAACAAGTATTCGTAAAATACACTTTCTTCAGCAAGACGAATTCAGACGTTAAGCTCTCCGCAGCAATCACAACGGAAGTTGCTGTTAAATCAGAAAGTAGTGTTCTCAAGTACCTGCGAGATAAATATCCCGATAAACGACAAATCGAAATCATCGAATTGGTTTGGAAATAAGTAGCAAGTAATGTTGGCCGCTTAAATATCGTTGTTGCCTTGCGTAAGTCGTAAAGAACTCAATAGATATGAGTCATTCTAAAAACTATAAGAAAGAATAGCGATGAATACCCTATCCAAATTTTCATCTGTGGTTTTGCTGGTTGGAATACTGCTGGCATTTAGTGGCTGTCAGACAGCCTCTATCAATGGTCATAGTGCATTGACCCTGGAAAACGGGGACGGCTATGTTGGGGATTTCAAAGACGGTAAATACCACGGGCAAGGAACGCTTACGTTTGCCAATGGAAGTAACTATTTAGGTGAATTCAAGGCTGGGAAATATCATGGGCAAGGCAAATTAACTTTCTCAAACAGAGATAGCTATACCGGTGAGTTCAAGGATGGGAAATACCACGGTCAAGGCGCATTAACGTTTGCCAATGGCGACAAATATTCTGGAGAATTTAAAGATGGCTCTTACCATGGTCAGGGAACCTTAATTCTGTCAAATGAAGAGAAATATGTGGGCGAGTTTAAAGACGGCAGGCGTAATGGACAAGGGACGCTTACTCTTCCTAGTGGTGAAAAATATATCGGCGAATTTAAAGACGGTAGGCGTAACGGCCACGGTTCATTGACTTATGCTAATGGCGAAAAATATGTAGGCAGATTCAGCGATGGTAAATATCACGGACAAGGAAAATTAACTCTTTTAAATGGTGATGAGTATGACGGTGAATTCAAATACAGCACTCGCAATGGTCAGGGTAAATTGTCACTTGCTAATGGGGATACTTATTCCGGCGAATTCAAGGAGAATATTCGTACAGGTTTTGGTGTGCTGATTCTTGCAAGTGGCGATGAGTATTCTGGTGAGTTCAAAGATGGTGAATACCATGGGCGAGGTACAGAGAGTCTGGCCAATGGCGAAAAATATGCAGGTGAGTTTAAAGATGGTAAGTACCATGGTAAGGGTACATACTCCTTTGCCAATGGTGAAAAATACATAGGTGATTTTAAAGAGGGAATTCGAACGGGTCGTGGCGTCTATATTTTTGCAAATGGTGACCGATATACCGGAGATTTCCTGGATGGTCTACGCACTGGCCGAGGTACGTACACCACAGCTGACGGACGTAAACGGGAAGGTATTTGGGGTCAAAATGAATTTGTTCGTGCAGAAAAAATCGGCCCTGGAAGTATAAAAAAATAATGATGGATTGATTCGCTAAGCAAATGCCCAATAAAGTGATTAAAACAGTTTTAATAGGAGTGATTTTCGTTGCGCTCATAGGCGTGATTCGCCCCGCATTTACAGAAACCAAGCCAGCAAATGCCCTACCGGTTGTGCCGCATGCTTCGTACTTGCAGGCTGTAGCGGGATTGCAGGCTGGACAAAAACAACTGTTTCGTGATGGTGAAAAAGCATTCAACACATTGTGGATTGCAATCCCCGAAGATGTGATCTCCAATTGGTGGGATCTTTCCCGCCCCGGGCCGGGCGGCAGCGAGTGGGGATTAGGGCCGACCTTTCTTGCGCAGTCTTGCGTGTCGTGTCACATACAGGCAGGGCGTGGACGAGCTTCGGATGGCGGTGGCGGACCAGTTTTTCATCAATCGCTACGACTGTCTATACCGGGTGAGGGCCCTTATGGTGGACCAAATCCTGAGCCCAACTACGGAACTCAGATTCAGTCATTTGACATCTCACAAAAAGAAAACATCAAGTTTGGTGAAGCAGAAGTGCATGTGGATTGGAAGACCAGTCACTTCAAATTCCCCGATGGATCATCGGTGGAGTTACGCGAACCATTAATTAAGCTAGAGAAGTTAGGTTTTGGGCCACTTGCCCCGAATGTCATGACATCGCTACGGAATTCTCAAGCGATCTTTGGATTGGGCTATCTCGAAGCAGTTAGTGAAGACGATATTCTTGCCCTTTCAAAATTACAAAAATCAATGGGTTTAAATGGTCGTCCAAATTATGTGCGCGATGATTTGAACGACAAGATCACCTTAGGCCGGTTTGGTTGGAAAGCGAATCAACCCAGTTTGAAGCAGCAACTAGTAGCAGCATTTCTCGGCGATATAGGAACGACATCGGTAGTCTATCCAACGCAAAATTGTCCACCTGCACAGCTCGATTGTTTATCTGCCAAGGGCAGTGGAAAGCCAGAACTTCGCGAGGAGTTTTTGGAGGCGTTAACATTTTGGGTAACGGCGCTCGACGTACCCGCACCACGAGACCGCGACAAACCAACGGTAATGCGCGGTGAAAAATTATTTGAATCTGCAAAATGTTCGCAGTGTCATGTACCTGAACTAACAACCGGTAAATCTGCGTTGCTGACTCAACTATCGAATAAGACTATTCGTCCCTATACCGATCTGCTGTTGCATGACATGGGGCCAGGATTAGCGGATGGCCGACCAGATTTCAAAGCAGGTGGGCGGGACTGGCGTACGGCACCGCTGTGGGGTATCGGACTTTCCAAACAGGTGAATGGTAGTACCAGCTTTTTGCATGATGGTCGTGCGCGTAATTTGTTGGAAGCCGTAGTCTGGCATGGCGGCGAAGCAGCTGCTTCACGTGACTTGTTTGCAAAACTAACCGAAGCTGAGCGCAATGATGTGATCGCGTTTCTTAGCTCGCTGTGAG
>CAYUDI010000221.1:0-3842 GCA_964443585.1 uncultured Bifidobacterium sp. | reverse complement strand
TACAAACCTGATCCGGAAACCTACTTGGGTGTGGCCGAGATATTCGACATACAGCCCTCGGAAGTAATGTTGGTGGCAGCGCATGAAGATGATCTGGATGCAGCAAAAGCCTGCGGCTTACAAACAGCGTTTGTTGAGCGTCCATTGGAGTATGGCTTAGGCAAAGCGGCTGCTAAAGGCGATCTCACACGCTTTACCTATGCATCAACCGACTTGAATGATCTTGCACGACAAATGGGTGTGTAATTGGAGGTGTTGCTACTGCACTAAATTACAAATCCATTGTTAATTGCATTGGCAAGTGAATAAGTCATTGTATGCGGCCACGTTTAATTTCCATCTTACTTAATCTTGGACATACCTTAGATCATTTAGTACTTTTGATTTTTGCTGCGGCCGTCGCCACCATTGCGGCAGAATTGGGTGTCGAGCGCTGGGAAGACTTAATGCCTTACGGTGCGCCGGCGTTCTTTTTCTTTGGTTTGGGTTCTTTACCTGCAGGTAAATTGGGAGACCTCTGGGGTCGTCGCCAAATGATGCTGCTGTATTTCATCGGCATGGGCGTTTCATCGTTATTGGTGAGTCAGGCTCAAACCCCTTTGCAGCTATCGTTGCTGCTGGCCGTGATGGGCTGTTTTGCATCCATCTACCACCCGGTAGGCATACCCATGTTGATACAACAGTCAAAGATGCCGGGCAGGGCTATAGGCATTAACGGCATGATGGGCAATCTGGGAATTGCCATGGCTGCGCTACTGACAGGGTGGATAATCAAAGACTACGGCTGGCGCGCTGCTTTTTGGATACCAGGAATAAGTAGTTTATGTCTGGGGCTAGTGTTCTGGCGGGTGAGTCCTGCGCATGAACTGTCACCTGCGAAAAAAAATGCTGGCCATACCTTTGCATCGCAAGACGATAAGTTCAAACTTTTCTTCGTAATGACACTTGCTGCAACAACGGGCAGTTTTTTATTTAACTTCACGACCAATGGTAATAACGAAATTCTGTTTAGCAAACTCGGTGATGAGTTTCGCGATCCTGCGGTCATAGGAACACTACTGGCCGCTATTTATTTTATAGCTTCTTTTAGCCAATTAATTATTGGTCACCTGATCGATCGAGTCCCACTTAAAAAACTCTACAGCCGAGTTATTTTTCTGCAGTTGCTGGCTATTGTTGCTGCCACGCAGTTGGATGGTTGGAGCTTTTATTTTGCGCAGCTTATTTTTATGTGCGCTATCTTCGCGGCTATTCCGTTTACGGATGCCATGATTGCTCGCTATGTAGCTGATTCCATGCGTAGTCGTTTTTCTGGAGCACGCCTGGCTATCTCATTTGGTGTTAGCTCTGTCGCGGTGTGGTTAATTGGTCCGATTGTCAAAGAGTGGGGATTTGGTGCTTTTTTATGGCTAATGGCGGCTACTTCAGCGGCTACCTACGTGGTGATATGGTTTTTACCTGAGGCGATAGATAGTTAGCAGCAGGCAGGTTCCGAAGTCGCGCTGGTCTTTAGTGCGGGGCTACCTTTAATGAACCTACAAATAACTACTGTGTTAAATGATTGGTAAGAATGAGCTTTTGAAGCTAATTACCACCAGATTCATTTGCGCTCTGTTTTATCAAATTAAAAATGACTGACTCGCCTGAGAACTTCTTGCGACTAAAATTTCTTGATCGTGCTAAGTTCTGGTTATTGATAAATAGAAGTCAGCTTTTGGAGGCTGCTCACTTATTATCCAGGTGGCATTACCTTAAAAGAGACTGAGTGTGAAAAAAATTAAACGTGCGGATAGCTGGTTGTTAGCGGGGTTGATGCTCTGTTCACTTACTGTCTCAGCACAAGAATGGCAGATGTATTTTGAAAGCGACAAGTTCTATTTTTTTGTAGCTCCAAATTCTTCGCAAAAAACGGGTAGTAACATCATCACCAGTACGACTCACGACTATAAAACACCGAGTGAGCGTGGTGAACGATCACGCCAAATTACGCGTGAATATGATTGCGCTAAGGCTCAGTCCAGGGTGGTCCGGTTGGTGACCTTCTCCAGGGAAAAAGCGCTAGGTGACGTTATTCGTGATGAAGCGCAGGTTGAGGCTTGGGCGGCGATTCCGGCCAACTCCGCCGTGTCTGTGTTGGGGGATAGAGTTTGTAACGCGAACTAACGCTATATAGTAAATATAGCTGGAGCGCGTATCGTATTTAGAGCAATAACGAGTTTCTCTTGGCGTTTATCATGGCTTTATTGTGCCGAATTTGACTACTACTTTGGAGTACTTACTATGCAAACTACACCTAGTCGTATATTCCTCGCGTTGGTTTTTTCTCTCTGTTGCGGCCTGGTGCAGGCAGATGAGGTGACGTGGATCAGTGATTCATCGGGCTGTAGCGTAGCGAATATTTTTCCTCAAGAAGGCGAGAGCATCAATTGGTATGGCACGTGCAAAAAAGGCCGGGCCGATGGTCGGGGTAAGCTCATTTGGTTTTTAAATGGTCAAACCATAGGAGTGTACGAAGGGCAGATGGTCGATGGCTGGGCTGAAGGGCAGGGCAAATTCACGCGTAAAGATGGTGTCTACACCGGTGAGTGGAAAAATAGTTTACAAAACGGCAAAGGACATTACCAGCATGAAGATGGCAGCTGGTATGAAGGTAGCTGGAAAGACGGTCACCCCCACGGGCACGGCCAAATGCGCACGCCAGAGGGAAAATTATTTAGCGGTACCTGGTACAACGGTCAATATGAAGATGAGCGCGCCCCAGCGAATCGAACTTAAGGATGGGCTGATGTACTGGTGGCTGTTTTGAGGTGCATGCGGTCGAACTGGCTGCATGTGCCTTTTTAGTTTTTTTCAGTAGTGATCAGCTGTTATGGCTCTTCCCGCACGACTCTTAGGCCAATCCCACGGCTGCTGTATCGAATTTCCGAAGAAAATTTCATACGAGTTGAGGATTTGAATGAGCGTTGCTTGTTAAACCAAGAGCCACCTCGAACAACCCGCATAGAGCAGTCACCAACTACCCAGGCGGAGCCATCTGTTGGTGCGCCATCGTAATTTTTATTCCAGCAGTCTTCAGTCCACTCCCACACATTGCCGTACATATCAAACAGACCAAATTTATTGGGCAATTTTTGGCCAACTGTATGTGTAGTTTCGTTGGCATTATCGTCATACCAGGCATAGTTACCGAGTTGGTCGACCTGATTGCCAAAATAATAGTCGGATTCAGTACCAGCGCGCGCCGCGTATTCCCATTCAGCTTCGGTAGCTAAACGATAGGTCTTGCTGGTTTTTTCACTCAGCCTGCGGGTAAATTCTTTGGCGAGTTTCCAAGTAATTTGTTCTACCGGTAAGCGTTCACCTTTAAACATGCCAGGTCGGTTACCCATGATGGCATGCCATTCATCTTGAGTAACTTCGAATTTACCTATGGCAAACGCTTTGACGGAGACTGTTCGCTGGGGCCAGTTTGCCTCATCGTCGTTGACTGTAGCCACCCCCATAGTAAATGTCCCGGCGGGTAATAAAATCATTTCGGGGCAATCTGGGCAATCCTTGAAGGATGCTGCGTAAGCATTTTGTACCCAGCCGAGTGATATGAGAATAAATGCAACTGATTGAATAATTATTTTTATTGGATACATGTCTGTGTCAAAGAGAGAATTTTATATATAAAGCCGAGGTGTAAATGTTGATACTATTTAATACGCTATTTGGCATATGGTAAGTTAATATTCTCAAAAAATGACTACTTACTATTTTTCGACAATGGGAATCATAAAACAAAACGTGGTTTCAAGTACGAAGTGCAACGCGGTTTAAAGAATCATGAAACACCTGAT
>CAYUDI010000220.1:0-3883 GCA_964443585.1 uncultured Bifidobacterium sp. | reverse complement strand
CCGTCTTTAAAAAGTATTGTGCGATAGCGACGGAAATAACTTGTTCTATCGGCCAGATGGCATAAAAAGCCATCACATAAAAAAGTGAAGAATCCAGCGCTTCTCCGACCGCCGTCGATCCTATGGTCCGCATCCACAAATGTCTGCCGCCGCTCCAGATTTTCATTTTTGCCATGACGTAGCCATTGGCCAGGCTGCCGACCCAGAAGGCGGTGATGGATGCAATAACGATGCGCCAGGTATTACCGAATACAGTTTCTAGTCCTTGCTGGTAAGTGCTCATGTAGTCGCCACCAGCCGGGGTGAGTGACACCACCACCAAAGACATCATCGCAGCAAAGGCCAATGCCGCAAATCCTGCCCATACGGCTCGACGATCATGAGCGTAGCCATAGACTTCGGTCAGTATGTCGCCAAACAAGTAAGAAATTGGGAAAAAAAGGATGCCTGCGCCGTAGGTAACTTCTCCAAGCAGGGGTAGGGTGATGACAGCGGCTTTGCCTGCACCGATAAGATTTGAACACAACAAAACGGTAACAAAGGCAACTAGCAACAGATCGTAGTAGCGGTAGCGGCGTACGGGTTGAGTCGACATGATGTTATCGGCGTAGAAAGCCGCTCCGAAAAATAAAATTGAAACAGTGAAAACGAATCGGTGTGCTAAGTTTGCACAGTCATCATTGGCATCAGATCATCAGTTAGCCCAGCCGATGATTTTTGGTGATCCTTTAGTCAGGTCAGCAAATCTGGCAACTACAGTCTTTAGAAGTCTGTTGAATTAGTCTTTCGCTTTGAGATTGCAGCGGCCTTTTTCTGAAAAGAGCTTGGGCTTGTAATAAGAAAAACTGCGCTTATCTGCCAACTCAATATCTTCCTGGGTCAAATAGCGGCCAGTATTAGTCATGTACTCATTGGCCATCAAAAAATTACCTGTTCCGATTTCGATTTTATAAAAATACTGCTCGATAAAACGATTGTCTACTCTGCTTTGGTCTTCATGCGCAATGATCAGTTTTTCATCCCATTTGTCGACAACGATGTTTACTAAATTTTTTTGCTCTTGATCTTTGCGGGATATTTTCTTGGCGGATTCATCAACGATGAAGACGAAATTACATAGATTGGGGTATTCACGACAGATGAAATCATTGCCGCGCATTTTGGTTATGGAGCAGCGATAGACAGCGGCATGCGCTGGTGCCATTAGCATTATGACAGCCGCGCAAGCCAGTATGGATTGCATCACAACGTGTTTAGTTTTGGTCATTACGTAGGGGGGAGTAATCCGTCACGCGTACGGAACAATTCCGATTATAGAGTAGCCTGAGTCAGTTCTAGCATGAAGCCAGCTGAGATAGTAAGTTAGGTGCTTGCGATGCAGTTTACTTAATTACGTGGGTCTGCCCCGGGTGGCGCACTCGCAGTCGTTGATGGGTCATCGTCATAGTTATTAGCGATTAATTGGCCGTGCACACTGGCGCCGGGCTCAACGGTAATAGCACCATGCTTTATGTTGCCGCGCACTTCTGCGCCATTGGTCAACTCTACATTGCCACTGGCGATGATATTTCCAATGATCTTGCCAGCCACTCGTACATTTTGGGCATGTATATCGCCGATGATCTCGCTGGTTGGGCCGATAACCACCCAATGGGTTCCACCCTTCGACTGTTCTATATTTCCCTCCAGGCGGCCATCAATACGGATACTTTCTTCTACATGCAGCGTACCCTGAAGGCGCGTGCCAGCTCCCAGAACCGAACTGGCCATGCTGAGAGCTTTTCGGTTGGAAGGTGATTTCATTTTTGAAAACTTTTCATACTGTTTTTGTTAATTTGATTATTAACGTAACAAGTCATAGGTAACTACACCCTGATCCAAATTGCCATTAGAAGCCTTCTAAATGCGGCATGGCTGCTGCAGGTCCAGTGGCGGGGCTGCTGCCATTGGGGGCTTTATTTGCAAACGCAAAGTCATCCATGGCTGACCCGGCCTCAGCCGTCTCAGGGGCTTCATCAAAGGGGATGACTATCTTGCTTGCTTGCGGGGGTGAGTTAAGCGGTTTGGGTTCGATGTCGGCCATAGGCACGCTTAGGTCGGCGGCCAGCGCGCTATAGGATAGACATACCCAGAGCAATAGAGATTTGAGGGATGATTTCATGATTAGCTTTTACAGGATCAGTGAGCGAAAAATCGCGTAAACCGAATCATACCGGCTACTCGCAGTTGCGCGCACTAAGCCGTGCTAGCATCGAGATCAACTTTACTATCGAGTTACCCATAATGAAACCCATTAGAATTGATTTCGTTTCCGATATTGCTTGTCCATGGTGCGCCGTAGGCTTGGCATCGCTTGAGCAGGCTATAGAGCTTGTTAAGGATGAAGCCACTGTTGAGCTTCATTTTCAACCCTTTGAGTTGAATCCTCATATGGGTTCTGAGGGAGAGGATATAGTCGAACATCTGTCGCAAAAATATCAGATGTCCCCTGAACAAGTAGCGGTCAATCAGCAACGCATTGCACAACGTGGAGAAGAGGTAGGTTTTCACTTCAACCAAGCAGGCCGCAGACGAATTTACAATACTTTTGATGCGCATCGTTTGCTGCATTGGGCAGAGGCAGAGTGTGGTGGCCACGCTCAGCACAAATTAAAACGTTCACTTCTGGAAGCCTATTTTACTCAAGGTGAAAATCCATCAAGTCACGCTGTGTTGCTCGATGCCGTCGAACGTGCTGGCTTGGACCGAACGCGGGCAGGTGAAGTAGTGAGCAGTGATGAATTTCGTAACGAGGTCAGACAAAGTCAGCAGCTTTATATATCTCAAGGGATAAACTCTGTACCAGCGGTGATTATCAATCAGCGATTCTTAGTTCAGGGTGGACAACCAGTTGACGTATTTGAAGGAGCACTGCGTCAGGCAGCGGCTGAAACATAAGCCGCTGGTGTCCAACAAGTGGCGAGCGCAGTACTAAAGATTCGAGCCGTAAGAACTTACCTTACTTCGTTTGCACGCGCCCTAACATCCCTCATTTTTGACAGAAATTTCACCATTGAGATGTATCGCTTTATGTCAACCTGCTTGCTTATTAGGTAAATGCCCCACCTCTTTAGCAGTCTGATCAATTTGCCTGCATAAACGAGAGTTCATAGTAAATCGTATGCATCCCTTAAAGTCAGTTGATATTTTTTGCGACGTTATTGATAACTTTGGTGACGCTGGCGTGAGCTGGCGATTAGCACGCGCGCTATCCACTAAAGGTATGTCGGTCAGACTATGGATTAATGATCTATTGTGTCTGAAGCACTTAAGACCAGCGCTGGATGTCTGTTTAGCGGAGCAAGTACTCGATGGGTTTGAGGTCATCGCTTGGAATGAACAAGCCGAATTCGACTATCAACCGGCTGATGTAGTGATTGAAGCATTCGGATGCCGACTGCCTGACTCTATGCTGAATCATATGGCCAATGCCAAACCTGCACCTGTTTGGATTAACTTGGAATATCTGTCGGCTGAGTCATGGGCGATTGGCAGCCACTGTTTGCCATCACCTCATCCTCGGTTGCCCTTAACGCAGTATTTCTTTTTTCCTGGTTTTGTAGCCGAATCGGGTGGGCTGCTACGAGAAGACAGTTTGATGCAAGCACGTTTGGCATTCAATTCAGAGATGCGTGCAGCATTTCTGAAAAAACTAGGCATAGATGTTCCCTTGAATACTAGGCTTATTTCATTATTTTGCTATGAGCAGGCACCGCTTGAGAACTTATTCAGAGCGATGCGTTCGGGGCCACCGACGCTGTGCTTAGTTCCTGAGGGTGTAGCTAAAAATGCATTGAGTCTGCTCATGGGGACTGATTTATCAGCAGGCAGTCAGATAAGCGAC
>CAYUDI010000219.1:259-3932 GCA_964443585.1 uncultured Bifidobacterium sp. | reverse complement strand
ATGCCACCTTTTACTGCCCACACACCATCGAGTTCGACTTGCGTGACCAACATTAATGTTGCCGGTGCTTGCCAGGGCGATGAACCGCAATAGGTCGCGTAGCGTGCAAACAGCTGCTGTAACCGGACATCATGAAAATGATGTCGCAGTGCATCCCATAAATTACTCATGGGTCCTAAGGCTGCTAATAATGCGAGACCACGTAACCCGAGGTCACCCGCCATGCTCGTTAGTGTGGGTGATTGCGAACGTATAAAAGGGCCTTCCAATGCATCGTATACAGCGCGCGCTTGTTTGCAAAAATCCATAAATCGTTTTGCTTCAGCGGCTCCGGCAAATTGCGCGATTGCCTCGCGCGAATGATTAGGATTGGCAAATAAATCCATGCGCTCTTTGTCGCTCCAGGCATGCCGTGCCAAAACTGGAAGCGCGGTTAATTCCAACTCATCGGATAAATGTGCACCAGCCTGCGCATAGATTTGCTCAAACACCCAGCGCATCGTAAACACCGTGGGGCCACTATCAATTGCAGCACCATCAATAATAGGCTGACGCATTTTTCCACCGGGTGTCGCAGCCGCCTCTAGCAGGGTGACTTGAAGATTACGTTGCGCTAGTTGTAGCGCAGCCACCAAGCCTGCCACACCTGCGCCTATGACGACCACGCGATGCTCGTGCAAGGCCTTAGCCAAAATCTTTTCCCTTCCAGTGACCTTGCATGTGCAAAGGCTCGAACCGGACAAACATGGATTCAGAAAAAAATTCATGCTTCCATGCAGCGCGTATGGCTTCCATGTGCGCACCTGTGCGCGCATACGCATCCATGGCCGCTGTGTTTTTCCAAAGACTAAACGTGGCCTGCCGAAAAACTGGCGCCTCACCTAAACCGATAGCCAAATCACAACCCGGTGCTGTCATTAAATCCTGCTGCGCTGCCGGTGCATAACGCCAAAATGCCATGGCTGCTGCAGGCCGTATCGATGCGCGCGTTAAAGTGGCCACCATAGAGTCGGACGCTAAAGCATCACCTGCAGTAAGTGACAAACCATCCCAGGAACCACGTGCACTCGCTGGTCGCAAAGTGGCTATGAACAGTTCATCACTGCGCTGGCGATACCGTGCAATTAATGGGGACTCCTGTATGAAGGTTTGCGCTGCAGCGACTGAATCAAAAACACAAAACACACCTTGGTGCGATGGACTAGGCGTTAAACCAAAACCACCTGCAACACCACTACCCAGCGTTTTTATAAAACGTAAACCTGATCGTCGTTGAGTCAACCAACTTCCAAAAGCAATACGATTCCATCCCCAAGCCCAATAGCGTGGACGAATTTTCGCAATCAGTATGAGAGCGATACCGTTTATGGTGTGGTTGGAGAGTGTGTCAGTGGATGGACTTTGCGCCGTCCCCTGAGGCGCCCTTTCCTCTGCGGATATCTTGCTGATGAAAGGACCTGCGGTCATCGGTTGCTCCGCTATGAGTAGCGCGGGAGGGGCTACACAAAACGATCCCGGCGTTTGCCGGGATCTGACATGACTACATTGGTTCAGCGCTTACTGGCGCTAGACGCTGTTTACTTGTTTTCTGCAACGACACTCGGTTTGCCTACGAGCTCAGGATGATCTTTGATCATAGGATAGCCATACAAAGGTTTGTATGCACCCTGGTGGCAAGTCGCGCAATTGACTTTAGCCACATCACCACCCAGACCCTTGCGATCGATCGGGAAGGTATCGGTCAACGGCACCATATACGCATTATTCACATCACGCGCCATACGAATACCGTAATACGCTGTGACGCGCTGTGGCGGACTACTTTCCCAACTCTGGAACGAACGTGTGTTGTGACAGAAGGTGCAATTGACACCCAATGAAGTCGACATGTGCGTCATCAGACCGTATGTCCATTCCGCTTGCTTAGTCGAGCTACGATTACCTGATGGCAGTGGTGTTGGGCCATTCACACGTATCGGTTTATCTTCGAGCAGATACGGTGTTAGCGGATCCGTAGGCAAGGACGACAGATTCACATATTTACCCGGTGTGTTTTGACCGGCATTGTCACCAATGAAGTCAGCACCTTTTTTCTGCGGCAGCGGTGTAAACCATACTTGCTGAGGCACAGGATTACCGCGATGGCAGGTATAGCATGTGACACCGGTGTTGCTAACGTGTTGCTGCCAGTTGGTATTGATATGACGCGTCATCTCTATCATCTTGCGCGCGACGACTTTGGTGTACTTGGAATCTTCCGCCATGTTTTGCAAATTATGGCAATACGCGCAACCCTCTTTGGGTGAAACCCAAGTCGTCATCGCCGTCATCAAGCGTACAAAATTACCGGCTGAAAGATCACCCAGGACTTGTACGTTTTTATACGTGGCTTTCGCCGTCGGCCCGCCATCCGGCAACGGTGGTGACGATGGTGGCGCCGTATTTAATTCATCTTGACTCGCGACGATACGCGGGTTGTATACCTGAACCATGCCGGTTCCGCGATAACCCGTTTGCACGCTATCCATCACCGGGCGCTCGAAGGGTGCTTCTTTACACGAAGCCAGCAACAGCAGTCCCAGCGTCATGGCCGTAGCCACTTTAAGTGTTCTAAACATCATGGCTTGGCTCCTTGCAGCGTTGCAGGATCTATCACCGGGCCCCACACTTGCGGATAAGGTGGAGCAACGCCATGTTTGACGGCCCACAGATACCAGTTGTCGACAACAGTGCCGGTCAGCAGTATGCCTATGCCGCCTGTGAGTGGACTCAACACGGCAAACCACCAGGCCCAACGGTGTATCGATTCCATGGTGGCGTTAAAACCCATGGTCCAACGCCAGAACAATGCAGCGCGTTCAGTGGCTGTACCACGATCGATAATTTGTTCTATCTCGCGTTCACCACCGTAACGGCCTACGGCAAGAATCGTTGCACCGTGCATTGCAAACAAGAGCGCTGATCCATACAAGAACGCAATCGATAAAGCATGGAAAGGGTTGTAAAACAAATTACCGTAGCGCAGAGAAAATGCAGCCGTCCAATCCAGGTGCGGGAAAATACCAAACGGTACCGCTTCACCCCAGCTACCCATTAATACAGGACGTATCAAACCCAACACTAAAAATAACCAAATCGCTGCAGCAAAGGCCCACGCTACATGCGTGCCCATCTTCAGTGTTTTAGCGCGACGATACACATTCGCCCACCATAGCAACACCGAGATCGTTAAAAACAAACCCGTGATCTGCCACCAGCCGCCTTGATTTAATGGCGCAAGCCCAAGTCCATTACCGGGCGCAGGCGGTTCTAATGCTAACCAAAACAATTGGCGTACAAACTGCACCGGATCCCAGTTTACGGATGCGAGCATGTTAAAGCCGATGATATTAAAAGCCATCATGCCAAACATGAGCGACATGATACCCAGTGGTCCCAGATAAATCGGACCTATCTGTGCATTACCCAAGCGCCCTGCCAGATGCCATAAGAATGGCTCGCCGCTACGTTCGCTTGCCGCGTTGTGCAATTCGGTACCGTGATGCACGGGGCCCGCAACCTGCACAGCCGTAAATAAATTTTGATATTCAGCCATGGTGCTGTCTCCTGTGTCGCTCTATCTGTTCCAGATCGGCATGTTCAGCCACCAGCTCCACCATTCGGGCCAACCGCG
>CAYUDI010000219.1:0-249 GCA_964443585.1 uncultured Bifidobacterium sp. | reverse complement strand
AAACAGCACTGCAGCAAGCGCTAAAAATAATCCAAGGCGATGAATACCGAGTGTGCCAACCGAGTAACCGATCAAGTCACGGAAATAGGTATCTTCATGCTCTGGTGTTTTCACTACTTCACCTGGGCCAGGATTTGTCGATGAAAGCACTAAGCCACCGTGCATGGACAAAGCCAAGGTCGTTGCGAAGAAAAAGCTAATCGCAATCATGTGTGCCGGGTTGTAATGAAAGTGTAGGTATTGATAGCC
>CAYUDI010000218.1:0-3962 GCA_964443585.1 uncultured Bifidobacterium sp. | reverse complement strand
GTTTTTGTAAAGCAGGATTAGTAAACGCCGCTTTGTAACCCACAATGGCACCCATAGGCACTATGAGCTTTTTACCTAGTTTGCGTTTGGCACATTCGGCATCATCCAAGCTAATGTCATTGCCAAATCCTTTGCTGAGCTTTTGCTGACTGAACTCTTTTACATAGGTATCAATGGCAGCATCATCAGGGCAAACAGCCACCGCCGACAATGTCACCGACATTAAACCGATGGCAAAAGCACGTGCATAAGAACGGCGATGAATCTGGGAGGTTGAAAAGAAATCGATCATGAACATGTATCTCCTAAAAAAATCTGGCCGTAGCTAAAAATTTGTATCGTGGTTACGTGACTAACGACGCCAGAAATCTGGGCTAAACACCACAAAAATAGTAAACAACTCTAATCGACCCAGCAGCATCGCCGCTGAGCAAATCCAGGTTTGAAAATCAGAGAGTACGGCATAGGTAGTCGCTGGCCCCACTTGGTTGAGCCCCGGGCCAGTACTGTTGATGCAGGCAATCACCGCAGTAAAACCGGTGATGACATCGGCTCCGGAAAATAACATGAGCATGGTGCAGGCAATAATGGTTGCGCCGTATAACAATACAAACGCCAGTATGGAATACAGCACCGAGGTACCTACCGGCCGGCCATTCAGTTTGACAACAATAAGCGCACGCGGGTGAACCAGCCTGCGTAATTCTCCGTAACTTTGCTTAACCAGTAATTGTGCACGCACCATCTTGATACCACCACCGGTGGAACCTGCCGCGGTAGAGAAACAGCACAGAAATAACATCCATACCGGCGCAAACGCTGGCCAGAGATTGTAGTCAGTCGTTGCTAAACCCGTAGTCGTGGCAATCGATACGACATTAAATGCAGAGTACCGAAAGGCTGTAATCCAATCCGGGTACACACGTTCACGCCACAAAAAATACGCCACGATCAGCACACTAAACACCATGACTAACAAAAAGGCGTGCGCTTCTTTATCCACAATGTAGGGCTTGATACTGCGTCTGGTGATGACTAAAAAATGCGTAGCAAAATTAATCCCGGCAAGCAGCATAAAAAATACGCATACAGCTTCCATTATGGGCGAATTGAAATACCCAAAGCTGGCATCATGCGATGAAAAACCGCCCAATCCCATCGTAGAAAAAGCGTGCAGGAATGCATCGTCTAGCGGCATACCTGCCGCAACAAAGCTGGCGACACACACCACCGTAATGAGCGAGTACACCGACCACAAACCCTTGGCCGTTTGGGCAATGCGCGGCGTGAGCTTATCGTCTTTCATGGGCCCGGGTGTTTCAGCTTTAAATGCCTGACTACCACCCACACCCAGCAAAGGCAGTATCGCGATCGATAACACCACCACACCCATACCGCCAAACCAGTTCATGAAGCAGCGCCAAAAATTAATGGAGTAAGGAAGTTTGTCGAGATCCGAAAGTACCGTTGCACCGGTAGTGGTCAGCCCAGATACTGCCTCGAAATACGCATCAACAAACGATAACTCTGGCAGATAAAACATGAAGGGTAAGCAGGCAAATACGGGAGACACTGCCCAGGTTAATGCCGCCAGCAAAAAACCATCACGTATCTGCAACTCAGGGTCATTTACACGCTGGCGTGTGTAGCGCCAAAATATATAACCAAACAGCAGTGTCAGACCTATCGATTGAAAGTAGCTTTCGCTGACGCCATCATCCAAGTAGAGAGACACACACCAGGGAATCACCATCAGACCCGCCAACACCAGAATAACAAAGGCAAGCACATTCAATACGGCATTAACGCGTACCATGGCCGCTCCTAAAGAAACAGGCCACTGACTTGCATCAGCTGTTCAATTCTGGGAATGATTTTTTTATCAGATACAAAAATCACCATATGATCGTTTTCCATGATGACTAAATCATGGTGAGCCATAAATACCTGATCGTCTCGCACCACCGCACCTAATAAAGAACCTACAGGCCAGTGTATTTGATCGACTCGTCGGCCAACGACCTTGCTGGTAGAGACATCACCATGGGCAATGATTTCTAGTACTTCGGAAGCACCACGCCGCAAACTGTGCGCTGCATCCACATCAGCGCGCCGTACATGCGCAAGAATTTGTCCTATCGAGGCTTCTGCTAAACCAATCACAATATCGATATTGCTCGCTTCAAGCAGATCCACATATTCCGTCTTGTGTATGAGCGCAACCACCCGACCTGCACCCATGCGCTTGGCCAATAAGCCCGCAATAATATTGCGCTCATCACTATCCGTGGCAGCGACAAACAAATCGACTTCTGCCACGCCTTCATCGTCCAGCAGGTCACCATCACTCTCACTGACGTTTAGCACCAAGGTTTTATTCAACAATCCTGCCAACGCTTTTGCGCGTTCACGATTGGGCTCGATCAGCTTGACGTTGATATCGCGCTTTTCCAGCGTCATTGCCAAGCGTTGAGCAATGTCCGAACCGCCGGCTATCATGACGCGCTTAACTGGCCTGTCCATTTTGCGCAGCTCGAGCATGACTTTGCGCATGTCATCTCGCTCAGACAACACAAACACTTCATCGCCCGTGCGTATGATCGCTTCGCCATCCGGACGCAATGAACCATTTTCGCGGAAGATCGCAACTATTCGTGCATCGGTGTTCGGCAAATGTTTAGACAGTTCAGAAATAGGCCGGCCCACCAATAAACCATCATCGCGCGCACGCAGGGCAACCAAACGTAAGCGGTCATTGGCAAATTCCAGAACTTGTAATGCCTCAGGAAATTCAATCAGCTTTAACAGATAGTCTGTCACCACCTGTTCAGGACAAATCATGTGATTGATGTCGAATAGCGTGCCATCAGACAGATGCTCATTGCGAAAGTACTCAACTGCACGTATACGCGCAACGCGGTCAGGTACATTAAACAACATGTGGGCGATGCGGCAGGCCAGCATGTTGATTTCATCAACCTCCGTTACCGCAATGAGTAATTCACAATCTTCAATCCCTGCTTCCTGCAATACCGAGGGATGGGCTGCATTACCCACCACGGTGCGCAAGTCATAACGGTCAGCGAGTAATTTAAGGCGCTTAGGATTGAGATCGATAACGGTAATGTCGTTGTCTTCCAAAGCTAACTGCGCTGCCACCGAATAACCAACTTGACCTGCTCCCAGGATGATAATTTTTTTCATTTCTGGACTAATTGTTTTATTTTGTTTTTCAAAATTAAACAAACAACATCAAATTACTTTAATTGGTAGTTTGGTAATGTTTGTAAGCCAATACGGCGCTAATTATCTATTACCAGGCTCAATAAAACTAATTAATGAGGTGTTGAAAAGAAATTCAACGCTTACAGCTAGTAATCAATCCACAAGTATTAAAAATTTGAAAATCACAGATTTACTGTGTTTTTTGGTGAGCTAGCTCAGGTATGCGACGCAAGGCTAAGTAAATCAATGACTTAGCCGCGCTCGATAAAAATGCAAACAGTTAGTTGTAGTTAATTATTAAATCTTGAACGTTAATTTGTTATTAAAAAATTATTCATTGTTGGTTAATGTTAATGATTGATTGTCAAATACCTAGCGAATAAAGTATTCTCCTCAGGCATCAATAATTGTTATCAACAGGGGGGAGCATGGCAAAGAACATTCGCTTCGGTGATTACGTGCAAGCTGTAACGGTCGATTCAGACTCAGTCAGCTACTCGAAATTAATACCGAAGCCCAAACTGGATAAAAACGGGAAAGAAATCCCGATGAAGCCAGAAAAACTGAAATTGGCGGGTGTAGACGTTTACAACCTGCTGCAGCCTTACCTCAGCGTCAGGATTATGGAGCAGATATCAGCGGTATTCCCGCTGGCTGCTTACTTAATACTTTTCCAGATTATCGTTTTGCAGCGTTCTATTATGGGCGCTAGTCAGATCACTATTGGTCTGGTCGCT
>CAYUDI010000217.1:0-4094 GCA_964443585.1 uncultured Bifidobacterium sp. | reverse complement strand
TAAGTGATGAGGCATTCATCACCAAAAACATAATCTGGGCATCGCTTGCAACTTCAGGATCAGCATTCAGTGTTTGCAGCTCTTGCATAGCTTTCAAACCGATAGGCGTAGCGGCATTGTCTAATCCCAGCGCATTCGCTGTGAAATTCATAGTGATTAAACCCAGAGCAGGGTGCCCTGCAGGGACGCCGGGCAGTAAGCGCGCAAACAAGGGAGAGAGCCACTGGGCCAGCGCGTGCACCAGACCTGCTCGCTCTGCGATGCGTAAAAAACCCAGCCACAACGTTAACGTGCCAAATAACAGCAGCATGACGTCGACTGACAGCTTAGCCATGGTGAACAAGCTTTCCACCATGGATGCAAATACCGTGACGTCGCCCGTCACCAGTACTCGCCACAGAGCACTTGCACTAGCAACCAAAAAAAATCCCAGCCAGAGAAAATTCAACATGCGCTAAGGCTTACCTAGTCGATGGGGGAACATAAACTCATGGGATTGCTTACGCTATTTAGAGTAAGCATGAATCAACGTTAATGAGCTTCTTCTTTAGGTGGTGTGACAGGATTCCATGGCGCGATCTTAGGTAAGAGCATCATGCCGGGCAATGCCAATACAAAGCAAATCAGGAAAAAAACAAACCAGCCGGTTTGGGCAACCATAAATCCTGTTAGTGCATTGAAAAACGTACGCGGCACAGCAGCCAAGCTGGTAAACAAAGCAAACTGTGTTGCGGTGTAGCGTTGATCAGTGGTGGTGGCGATGAATGCTGTAAAGGCAGCGGTGCCTAATCCCACCGCAAAGGCTTCTAAACCTATGACGACGCCTAGCAACAAAGAGCTTGGCTCAACATCCGGTGACGCCGCACTTACTTGTGCCAGTAACGCAAAGCCTAATATGACCACAGCTTGCACCACACCAAATCTCCACAAGCCGCGATTAATGCCTGTTTTTTCCAGCCACACGGCACCCAGAATACCGCCAGCCAAGCTGGCCCATAAGCCTGCATTTTTTGCTACCAGGCCTATGGTGGTACGTGAAAAGCCTAGCTCCATATAAAACGGCGTAGCCAAGGCCGTCGCCATGGAATCACCCAACTTATACAAAAATATAAATGCAAGTATGTACAGTGCATGCGACCAGCCACTGCGTTGTATGAATTCTTTAAAGGGTTCAACAACGGCTTCACGCAAGGATCGTGGTGGCTCGCCATAAATAGCAGGTTCTTTAATAATCAGCGTTGTTATCACGCCGGGAAGCATGAACAGCGCTGTAATTCCGAACACGGTCTGCCAGCTCAAAAAGTCCGACAAAATAAGTGACAGTGATCCGGGTACCAGGGTAGACATTTTGTAAGCATTAACAAATAACGCTGTACCAGAACCCTGCTCATCATCCGACAATAATTCACGTCGATACGCATCAATGACGATGTCTTGGCTAGCAGACAGAAATGCGATAACGCCCGCTAGAAAAACTATCGCAGTCAAATCAGTCAGTGGCGAAAAAAATCCCATGCTTGCTATCGCAGCCAGTAACGCCAGCTGAGAGAAAAACATCCAGCCACGCCGGCGCCCTAACAACGGAAAATGAAATCTATCCATTAAGGGCGACCACAAAAATTTCCAGGTGTAGGGAAATCCAACGAGCGCAAATAAGCCTATGGCCTTGAGATCAACCTGCTCTGCCTTAAGCCAGGCTGACAATAAGTTGTACAGTATGAACAGTGGCAAGCCTGAGGTAAAACCAAACATTACGCAGATCATCATGCGCCGATTGAAGTAATGGCGCCAACCTGTCACTTTCGGCTCGGTAGCTGCTATGGGTTGGTTCATTAAATTATTCGCATTAGCAAAGAGTTTATCGTTTACGCAAGCGGAATACAGCCAGGCTGCCGCGCCAATTCGGCAACAATGTAACTGGCGAGCCATTATCTTTTAGCGCGACACACTCCAGTACATTCAAGCCAACTTCATCCGCCAATTCTTCAAAATCGCTGATGGTGGCGCAGCGAAGATTGGGCGTGTCGTACCAGGCATAGGGCAAACTCTCTGAGACAGGCATATGACCCGTTAGTAAAGCTAGGCGATGCGGCCAATGTGCAAAGTTAGGGAATGACACAATAGCTTCTTGTCCCACTCTCGTAATGTCACGCAAGACGCCTTCGACATTTTTCATCATCTGCAAAGCAGATAAACACAACACGGTATCAAAAGCGGCGTCAGAAAACATCGCCAATCCACTTTCTATGTCTTGCTGTATGACTGAGACACCGCGCTGTACGCAGCGAGGAATCGGCGCATCATCAATCTCAACGCCATAACCACTGCAGTGCTTGTCTACTTGCAGGTATTCCATCATCGCACCGTCACCACAACCAAGGTCTAAAACGCGAGACCCCGGTGCCACCCAACGCGCAATAAAAGCTAAATCAGCACGCAAACCAGCAAAGCGCTCGGTAATCATGCTGCCTTCCTGTGAAGTTCGCTCTGACGCACTGTAATCCGGCCCCAGATTTTTTCATAGTAGGCACGCACTACGTTCATGTAGCGATGATCGTCAAGAAGAAATGCATCGTGACCATGGGGCGCATCAATTTCGGCATACGTCAGACGCCTGTCGTTTCTAACCAGTGCTTGTACTATTTCTCTACTGCGCTCAGGTGCAAAACGCCAGTCGGTGGTAAATGATACGAGCAAAAATTCTGCCTGGGTATTGGCGAGTGCCGCTGCAAGATCACCATTAAATGCACGCGCCGGATCAAAATAATCGAGTGCTTTGGTGATGAGCAAATACGTGTTGGCATCAAAGTACTCTGAAAATTTATCGCCTTGATAGCGCAGGTAGGATTCAATCTCGAAATCAACACCATAATTAAACTGGTAGTCGGTACCCCGCAGATCACGGCCAAATTTTTCTGCCATGTCATCGTCGGATAAATAGGTGATGTGACCTATCATGCGCGCAACACGCAAACCATTACGTGGCACAACGCCGTGTGCATAGTAATCACCATCATGAAAATCGGGATCAGTCAGTATGGCTTGTCTGGCAACGTCATTAAACGCAATATTTTGTGCGCTGAGTTTGGGGGTAGATGCGACCACCAAACAATTAGCTATTCTGTCGGGATACAGCATGCTCCAGGAAAGTGCCTGCATACCGCCCAATGAGCCGCCCATCACAGCAGCAAATTGGTGTATGCCTAATTGGTCTGCTAATCGTGCTTGAGCGTGCACCCAATCTTCTACTGTCACCACTGGAAATGACGCTCCGTAGGGTTTGCCCGTGGCGGGATTGGTATGCATAGGGCCCGTCGAACCAAAGCACGAACCGAGATTGTTCACACCGATAACAAAAAAACGATCTGTATCTAATGGCTTGCCTGGACCAACCATGTTGTCCCACCAACCGGTACTTTTAGGTTGACCTTCGTAGCTACCTGCGACGTGATGCGATGCATTGAGCGCATGACACACCAATACTGCATTTGTTTTATCTGCGTTGAGTTCGCCGTAGGTCTCGTAAACCAGCGTGTAATCAGCGAGCAGGGCCCCGCTTTGCAAAGGCAAGGGCTGTGCAAAATGCATGGACTGGGGAACTACTACGCCTATTGATCGCATAAATTAATAATCAAATACTCTAAAATTTAGCATCACCTGGTTTGATTTCATACTCAACGCACTACCGTTCATGAGCATTGATCGTATAAAACAAAAAAGCCCGAAAGCACTTGGCTAGTCGGGCTGAATTCTATTTGTAGATTCGAGCTCGCTTTAGCCGTATTTGTTTGGGTTTCCCCGCGCGCCCGCAAGCTAAGGTCAAATCGGCGCTGTAACCACAAGGATAGCGAAGTCAGTGCCCAGCGTCAAACGCCATGGCACAACGGGCTTTTATAACGCTCTGAGGCGCTCAACTCCGTCAGCAATAGCGGCTGCATCAAAGGTTTTCAAGATTTTCTTCACTTGTGGCTCGATCTGATCCAAGTCGGAGTTCAAGATCTCCTGCTTAACAGACAATAGCTGCGCTGGGTGCATAGAAAATTCACGTAAACCCATGCCTAACAACAAACGTGTGAGCTTGGTATCGCGGGCAA
>CAYUDI010000216.1:0-4153 GCA_964443585.1 uncultured Bifidobacterium sp. | reverse complement strand
AGTACAGCCTTGATCGCATCCCAGATGCTGCACTCGGACCGGGGCGCATTAATCTAAAAATTATGCGTGCGGTACTCAGTAGTTGGGAGCGTGTACAGTTTTTAAATCGTTATATTGGCGCGGCGTGGTCGACGTCTTTACAACTGGACGGCTGGACGGCACTTTCTTGTGGTGCGCACATGATTATTTTACGCGATCAAAAACCACAAACCGAAGATGATTTCATCGAAAGCGGAAAAGCTTGCCAGCGTGTATGGCTGACAGCTACAAAACTAAATTTGTGGCAGCAACCGGAAATGGTTATACCTTCATTTGCACGCTATATAAGTGAAAACGTACCATTCACAACGCTTACTGATCAGCTCCAAGAAGCCGCATCAGCGCGAAAGACGCTGGGGGAAATTGTTGACACAGATACTGATCGTGTCGTGTGGGTAGGCCGATTGGGATTTGGGCCTGCACCAACTGCTAGGGCGATGCGTCTGCCGCTGGAAAAACTAATTATTTCCAGCGACAGTCACAAGTAAGGGACTTAGTAGATAAAACTGAAACAGCGGCTTGTGTACACAAGATACGCTGCTACTTTTAATCAGCGACTGTTGGCAACCAATCGTAATTCAGCTGTGTTTAAACGTTGATTCACTGACGCTGTAATACCCGCCGCATCCAAACCGCACTGAGCAAGTAATTGTGGCGCATCGCCATGATCTATAAATTTATCAGGCAATCCCAACTGCAACAGTGGTTTGACTATACCGGCAGCGGCCAGTGTTTCAGCAACCGCCGAGCCAGCACCACCCATCACGCTACCTTCTTCAACCGTCACTATTAAATCATGACTAGCGGCTAGTTCAGAAACTAGTGCGGTATCTAATGGCTTAATGAAACGCATATTAACCACCGTGGCGTTGAGCGTTTCGCCAGCTTTGAGTGCAGGTACGAGCATGGTGCCAAATGCCAGTATCGCTACGTTTTTTCCCTGACGGCGTATCTCGCCCTTGCCTATTTCTAGGCTACTTAATTCGGGATCTATCGCAGTGCCTATACCTGCGCCGCGCGGATAACGTACCGCTGCTGGGCCGGGATACTGATACGCTGTAGTGAGCATTTTGCGGCACTCATTTTCATCGCTCGCTGCCATGACCACCATATTCGGTATGCATCGCAAATACGCCATATCATAATTGCCTGCATGGGTAGCACCATCAGCGCCCACCAGTCCGGCACGATCGAGCGCGAAGGTCACATCCAAATTTTGCAAAGCGACATCGTGTATCAACTGATCGTAACCACGCTGTAAAAATGTCGAGTAAATTGCTACTACAGGTTTTAAACCTTCACAGGCCATACCACCTGCAAACGTGACTGCATGTTGTTCAGCAATACCTACATCGTAGTAACGATCAGGGAATTTCTGCTCAAACTTCACCATGCCAGAACCTTCGCGCATAGCAGGTGTGATGGCGACTAATTTTTCATCGTGTGCGGCCATATCGCACAACCAATCACCAAAGACTTGGGTGTAGGTCATTTTTCCTGCGGCTGCAGGCTTGATACCTTCGCTAGGATTAAATTTACCTGGGCCGTGATACAAAATAGGATCAGCTTCGGCGAGTTTATAACCCTGCCCTTTTTTAGTCACCACATGCAAAAACTGTGGCCCTTCGAGGTTCTTGAGATTTTGTAACGTAGGAATCAGCGATTCAAGATCGTGCCCGTCAATAGGGCCGATGTAGTTAAGGCCAAACTCTTCAAACAGAGTTGCTGGTACCAACATGCCTTTGGCATGCTCTTCAAAACGTTTTGCAAGTTCACGCATGGAAGGCGGCAAAATAGATTTGCCCATGCTTTTAGCTGCTGCATAAAATTTTCCTGACATAAGCCGTGCAAGATAACGATTCAGCGCACCTACAGGTGGTGAGATGGACATATCATTGTCGTTTAACACCACCAGCATTTTGATGTCTTCATATACGCCCACATTGTTGAGCGCTTCAAAGGCCATACCAGCGGTCATTGCACCATCACCGATGACGGCAATGGAATGACGTTTTTCTTTTTTGGTGCGCGCGGCTAAGGCCATGCCTAATGCTGCTGAAATAGAGGTCGATGAATGCGCCGTACCAAAGGTGTCGTAAACGCTTTCCACGCGGCGCGGAAAACCTGACAAGCCATCTTGCTGGCGCAAGGAGGCCATACGATCACGGCGACCCGTGAGAATTTTATGGGGATAGGTTTGATGTCCTACGTCCCACACGATACGATCTTCGGGGGTATTAAAAACATAATGCAGAGCAATCGTGAGCTCAACGGTGCCCAAGTTCGACGACAAGTGACCACCCGTCTGGGCTACTGACTCAAGCAAATACGTGCGTAATTCATCAGCCAACGTAGATAGCTCGGGGCGCGTGAGCGCACGCACATCAGCGGGGTCGTTAATTTTTTGTAAAATTTTCATAGTGGTTCAGGGTAATGCTGATTTATCGTGAATTTATGGCTAGCCAGGGCAGCTGTGCGGTGCGGTGCCAGGTAATTCAACGGTCTAACTTGGACAAATTAATCGGGAACGTCTCGTTTTTATTTAACCAGTGTTTCATTAGGTTTTTCTTTGTACGATCAGGTCGGCAAGCTCTCTTAATCTCATCGCAGCATCGCCAAATGGCAATAAAGCTTCATGGGCATCCTGCCGCAACTTCTCGGCAAGAGCAAGTGACTCGTTCAACCCAAGTATGGACACATAGGTGGGCTTGTTGGCAGCGGCGTCTTTGCCCGCTGTTTTTCCTAATGTTGCTGAGTCGGCAGTCGCATCAAGAATGTCGTCTACCACTTGAAATGCGAGACCAATTGCAGATGAATAAGCACGCAGGGCCAATTCCTCGGTATCCAGCAATGATTTCCCTGCTAATGCGCCCAACATCACCGATGCCTCTAGCAAGGCACCCGTTTTTAATCGATGCATTTGCTCTAAAGCTTGGCGCGAAAGCGACATGCCAACGGAACCCAAATCTATCGCCTGACCACCACACATGCCTAGCGAGCCAGCGGCCCGTGCTAGGCGGGTAATCATAAGTACTTTACGCTGCGCATCCAGAGTCCCGCCCGCAATGAGTTCAAATGCCTGCGATTGCAATGCGTCACCAACCAGTAATGCGGTAGCTTCATCATATTTTTTATGCACCGTGGGCTTCCCACGTCGTAAATCATCATCGTCCATACAGGGCATGTCGTCATGCACTAACGAATACGCATGAATCATTTCAACCGCACATGCTGCTCGCTCTATGCCATCAGGTGATGCATCGAATACTTCGCCTGCAGCAAAGGCAAGTAAGGGTCTGACACGCTTACCACCACCAAGCACGGCATACTGCATAGCCTCATGCAGCGTATGAGGTACCAACGAGGTCGCGGGTAAATGTGCAAGTAGCGCTACCTCCATCTGCGACTGGACAGTTTTACACCAAACGGTGAAATCCTCTCTCATTCGTCGTCGTCCTCGTCTTCCTGTTCCGTAGCGAAAGGTTTAAGCATATCGCCCTCCAACACTTTGACTTGTCGCTCGACACGCTCTAGCTGTGTAGCACAATATTTAACCAGCTCAGAGCCGCGCTGATAGGCGGCCACTGAGGCTTCCAGGGGTAATTCACCTGATTCCATCTTTGCAACGAGCTGTTCCAACTCGGCCATGGCTTGCTCAAAAGAGGCGCTAGGTTGTTCAAGGGCAGGTTTTTTGGGCATTAGTGATTCTCTCGTTCGGATGTGTCTATTTTAGTGCAATCACTTACTTGTAAACCCGGTTGAACAATATTAGCGAATCGCAAATAGATAAGGTTGTCAAAACAGAATTGCACATTACTTATGACTAGATAGCCTATATAACGCTGGGGCTACCCTTTTTTACCAATATGCATCGCGTAATTTGCGCAAAGTCGCTGCGACTGCAGAAACTTTGAACGACGTATGGCTTAAAAAATATAGGTATTCACTTTACTCTTTGTAATCTTACGCGGCATGCGTATAATTATCGCTTCGTCCAAAAAATTACTTCTCGATTTACAATTTTTAAAACTAAGTTTCTAAAACTAAGTCGAAACGTTTTTTGCGGATTATTTCTCTCTTAGGTTGGTGCAAATTAATTTGGGGGTGGGGATGT
>CAYUDI010000215.1:0-4186 GCA_964443585.1 uncultured Bifidobacterium sp. | reverse complement strand
TCGAACCCCAAATTTCCATAAAGCGCTGAAACAATAAATCGGTGCGTCCTGCAAAATAGCCCTGCACTGCACCAGTAATGACACCCAGTGCTACGCCGGTAATTGTCAGTGCCAAGCCAAACAATATGGAGACGCGAAATCCGTACACCAGTCGCGCGAACACATCGCGGCCTCGGTCATCCGTACCTAGCCAGTTGTCTGTGGTGGGTGGCGCCGGGTTAGGTGCTTTCGCAAAATAATTTAAGGTGTCATAGCGGTAGTGATTGATGGGGTAAATCGCCCAGTTACCGTTAGTCTGAAATTGTTGTTGAATAAATGGATCAAGATAATCCGCTGGTGAATCGAAATCGCCGCCGAACGCTGTCTCTGCGTAGTCCGTCAAAATGGGCGACATGATCTGACCGTTGTAGCGCGCCAGTAATGGCCGGTCATTGGAAATCAATTCAGCGCACAAACTCAAACCAAAAAATAAAAGGAAAAGTACGAGGCTCCAATAGCCACGCCTGTCCTGCTTAAAACGTAACCAGATGCGTCGCGATGGCGAGATCGAAGGCTCAGTCGCTGAATAATTAGTCGTATTCATCGCGCAAGACTTTCAAACTGTACCCGAGGGTCAGTCCACACGTAGCACAAATCACCCAGCAGCTTTACTACCAAGCCTATCAAGGTAAACAAATAAAGAGTACCCAATACAACGGGGTAGTCGCGTCGCACTACAGACTCGTAAGACAACAGCCCCAGTCCATCTAATGAGAACAGCGTTTCTATCAGCAGACTTCCCGCAAAAAATGCACCGATAAATGCAGCAGGAAATCCGGTTACTAAGGGAATTAAGGCATTGCGAAATACATGTTTGTACAAAACAGTTTTTTCAGATAAGCCTTTAGCTCGTGCTGTGAGCACATATTGCTTGCGTATCTCTTCAAGAAAGGTATTTTTAGTGAGCATGGTCATCACGGCAAAGGATCCCGCGACAGATGCTGCAACGGGCAAAGTGATATGCCATAAATAATCTGTGGTTTTGCCAAACCATGAAAGCGAATCCCAATCATCTGAGGTTAATCCACGCAAGGGAAACCACTGCACAAAACTGCTGCCTGCAAAAACTACCAGTAAAAATACGCCTAAAACAAAACCAGGAATCGAATAGCCTATTAATACCAGCATGCTGGTCACGCTATCAAACCGGCTTCCGGCACGCACCGCTTTGGCTACACCCAGGGGTACAGAGATAAAGTAGGTAAGAAAAAAAGTCCATAAACCTATCGTTATTGAGACCGGCAATTTGGATTTCACTAATTCCCACACATCCATGTGATGATAAAAACTCTGGCCCAGATCGAATTTTGCGAAGCCCTGCAGCATCAGCCAAAAACGCTCTGCGGGCGGTTTATCGAAACCATACAATGCTTTGATCTCTGCCACGCGCTCGCTATCGACACCTTGACGACCACGGTATTCAGACGCACCGGCACCCGAAGATTCTCCAGCCCCTGTTTGACCTTTTTTCAGCTCTATCAATGCTTGTTCCACCGGACCACCAGGAACAAATTGAATCACTGCGAAAGTTATAGCAATCACACCCAGCAGCGTGGGTATCATCAGTAATATGCGTTTAGCGATGTAGGACCAGAGGTTCATAGCGTTGTCGATAGGTTTATCACTGCCGTGGCTTCACTTGCCACCAACTTGAAATGACATACGGATCAGCTTGATAGTATTTTGGCGCAATGGCTGGAATACCAAACCGATTTCTGTAAGCCACTCTGTGCGTGGCTGAATACCAGTGCGGCACGACGATATATTTATGCAGCAGCACGCGATCGAGTGCGCGCGACGCAGAGACTAATTGTTCACGCGATTCAGCTCGCACTAAGGCTGTAACCAGGGTATCAACTACTGGATCTTTCAGACCCCAGTAATTACTGGAACCTTTTTCATCCGCAGCCTTGGAACCCAGCATGTCAAACATTTCATTGCCTGGGCTGGTCATATCACCAAAGCGCTGACTGGTCATATCAAAATCGAATTCTTCCATACGCTTCTGCACTAAAGCAAAATCTGCCGTGCGTTGACTAACCCGTATGCCCAGCTTTTCTAAATTACGTACATACACTGCAATGATGCGTGAGAGTGCTGATTGATCATCGAGAATCTCAAAACTGAAAATTTCACCGCGAGAATTACGTAATGCGCCATCTTGATATTCCCACCCTGCTTGTTTAAGTAAATCACGCGCTTGCAAAAGATTGGCACGCAAGGAAGCAGGCGGATTGGTGGTGGGCGGCACTGGCGCTGGCCCGAATACAGCGGGGTCTAGTTGGTCGCGCAGAGGCTCCAGCAGGGCCAGCTCAGATTGGGAAGGGGATCCCTTAGCACCCAACTCGGAATTGCTAAAAAAAGAATCTATGCGCGTGTACTGACTATAAAACAGTTGGCGATTCATCCATTCAAAATCTAATGCCAAACTCAGCGCACGGCGCACGCGCACATCCTGAAATTGTGGTCGCCGCAAATTCATTACAAAGGCCTGCATGCCTGCGCCGTTGGAATGCCTGAGCGTGGATTTGATTAGTTCACCTTTTTCAAATTTAGGCCCTTTGTAGGCACGTGCCCAATTCTTTGCACGATACTCCACCACGACATCAAACTCGCCCGCCATGAATGCCTCTAAGCGGGCAACATCGTCTTTATAGAATCGATAAATAATACGGCCAAAATTAAATGCGCCTTTACGCGCTGGTATGTCGTTACCCCAGTAGGCTGGGTTGCGTTTAAACGCGATCAATCGGCCCAGATCATATTTTTCTATCAGATACGGGCCGCTGGCTATGGGTGCTGTAAGCTGTATCTTGTCAAACGGCGTGCCCGCTGCCCACTTACGCGAAAACACAGGCATGGTTCCAACGATGAGTGGAAGTTCGCGATTGAGTGTCTTGAATTCAAATCGCACCGTGAGATCATCTACCACCACGCATTGTTTGACATCCGCATAAATCATTTTGAATTGCGGCGCACCTTTGGCCATTAAGGTATCAAAAGAGTATTTAACATCGTCAGCACGTACCGGATCGCCATTGTTAAAGCGTGCTTTTGAATTGATGCGAAAAGTCATCGCAAGCCTATCCGCTGACAGTGTCATGTCGTCAGCCAGCAGGCCGTACATAGTTGCTACCTCATCGGCTGAATTGATGGCCAATGATTCAAACATGAGATTGGATACGCCCGCCGCAGCGACACCCTTCATGGAAAAAGGATTGAATTTATCGAAACTGGTTCGCGAATCGGGATTGGCCAGATACAGCTCGCCACCCTTGGGGGCATCTGGGTTGAGGTAGTCAAAGTGCGTGAATTGTTGCGGATATTTGGGCGTGTCATACAAAGAAAATGCATGCGCGGCCCAAACAGGAGCAGTAAAAATGCTAAATACAACAACTATCGTGCGGGCGAAAATTCTAATCATGGCTTTTCAGACAAGCGTAAACATGGCAAGCATAGCGTTTTTCGCTCATTACCGCGCGTGCATTAAGCACAGCACGTCATTTGCCCACGGAGGCTCTACCCCCTAAAATGGCACGTTTTGCCGGCAATTGCGCCGGTTTGTGGTCTGAGAGGAGTTTGACATGGCATTCTTGCAAGGTAAAAAAATACTGATCACGGGCGTACTTTCCAACCGCTCCATTGCTTATGGCATCGCCCAGGCATGTCACCGCGAGGGTGCTGAACTCGCCTTTACTTATGTAGGCGAACGGTTCAAAGACCGAATCACGGAGTTTGCTCGCGATTTCGGCAGCGAACTGATTTTTGATTGTGATGTGGGTAGTGATGATCAGATTAACGCTGTCTTTGCTGACCTCGGAAAATCATGGAGCCAACTCGATGGCTTGGTACATGCAATCGGCTTTGCGCCACGCGAAGCGATTGCAGGCGATTTTCTTGATGGCCTCTCGCGCGAAAACTTTCGCATCGCTCACGACATTTCAGCTTACAGCTTCCCCGCATTGGCTAAGGCCGCTATGCCTATGCTGTCGTCGCGCTCTGCTTTGCTCACCCTCTCCTACTTAGGCGCTTTGCGTGCTCTGCCTAATTACAACACCATGGGCCTGGCCAAGGCGTCGCTGGAAGCCAGCGCGCGTTACCTTGCTGAGTCGCTGGGCAAACGCGGTGTACGTGTTAATGGCATTTC
>CAYUDI010000214.1:0-4301 GCA_964443585.1 uncultured Bifidobacterium sp. | reverse complement strand
ATCGCCAAACTGTCGCTGGTGCACTCCAGAGTTATATCTATTCCGGTGCCAGTCAAAACGGCGAAATCAAACTTAGCCATCTCGTTTACCGTGATGCCCGTCGTAAAAGCACACTATCTATTAAAAGCTGGATAAGAGCCTCGCAAAACTACGTCGACGATACCGAAGTACAAGTGCAACGTCGTCGTACTGCAGGTTGGGAGCTGGGCTTTAATCATCGTGAGTACATTGGTAAAAGTACGCTCGACCTCAGTCTGAATCAACGTCAAGGTACAGGTGCATTTGGCGCCAAACACGCACCTGAAGAATTGTTTGGTGAAGGCACCTCACGAATGCGCCTTACTACCACCGACGTGCAATTCATAAGCCCGTTTAGGCTTGGTAATCAGTCGCTGCGCTACGTTGGCAACCTACGCGCTCAATGGAACCAAACTCCGCTCGTTCCACAGGATCGCTTCTTAATCGGCAGTCGCTACACCGTGCGCGGCTTTGATGGCGTTAGTTTGCTCGCAGCTGATCGTGGCTGGTTCATACGCAATGAAATAGCGCTCGCCCTGGGCGACAGCGGCCAAGAAACGTATCTCGGAATTGATCACGGCGAAGTCGCTGGTCGCAGCAGCAAAAATTTAATCGGCACCCGTCTTACGGGCGCTGTCGTGGGCCTGCGTGGCTCATACAAGGGTCTTAGTTACGACCTGTTTGCGGGCACACCGCTCGCAAAACCTGATGGTTACAAAACCGCACACGTCACCACTGGATTTCATTTGAACTGGAGTTATTAAGCCATGAATCGACACACCTACGCGCTTGATGTTCTTCGCCATGTATTGATCGCTGCTGCATTAATCAGCTCTAACGCTTTGGCACAAATTAAAGCTGATCCAACTGCTCCAGGTAATCAACGACCCACCATGCTGGTAGCACCCAACGGTGTACCGGTGGTGAATATACAAACACCTAGTGCAGCTGGCGTTTCACGTAACACTTATAGCGACTTTAATGTCGATCTCAACGGTGCCATTTTAAATAACAGTCGTACCGATACGCAGACTCAACTCGGTGGTTGGATACAAAGTAATCCTTGGCTGGCTACTGGCGGTGCTCGCATCATACTCAACGAAGTCAATAGTGCTCATCCCAGCTTACTCAATGGATGGATAGAAGTTGCAGGGAAACGCGCACAAATCGTGGTTGCTAATCCTGCGGGTATTCAATGTAGCGGCTGTGGATTTATCAATGCTACTCAGGCCACTCTCAGTGCTGGTACTCCCATCGTTAATCGCGGCAACTTAGAGGGCTACATCATTACTGATGGCAAGGCACAGATTGATGCATTAGGTCTGGATGCTCGCCAAGCAGATGCACTCACCATACTCGCGCGCAGCGCAGAAATCAATGCTGGCATCTGGGCAAAAAAACTTAATGTCATCACTGGTAATAACGAAATCAAAGTAGATGCAAATGGACAAGCAACCACTATCACCCCTGTGATTCTTACACCCATTGCTGGCAGCCACCCTGGTAGCGCTAATGGCAATCCCGCACCTCCTTTTGCATTAGATGTAGCTTATCTCGGTGGCATGTACGCAGGACATATTTTTATTTATGGCACTGAAAAAGGATTAGGTACTCGTAATTTAGGCGCGCTAAATGCGAGCCAGGAACTTTCTCTGAACACTGCTGGTTGGTTAGACGTTAAAGGCAGTATCAGCGCACCCGAGTTGACAATAAAAGCGGATCAGTTAACCAACACTGGCACTATTGGTGCGTCTCAATTAGAAGCCAATATCAACCAGTCGATCACGAACAGTAGCGGACTGATTGTTGCCGACACATTACAACTCAATGCGCAAAGCATAGACAACACGCGCGGCACTGTATTTGCTGAAAAGTACTTACACATTTCTACTGATAGCCTCACGAACGGAGCAACTAACAGCGCTGGCAGTAGCGATGAAACACAAGGTGGAAAATTACTGTCACGCCGCGATACTGAGATTGAAGTTGGCCAAGATTACACGCATCGTGGACTGATCTATGGTGACAGCAACGTAAGTCTCACGACGAATAGCTCACTTGAAAATCAAGGCAAACTGGGTGCAGGAAATCTACTCATTGCTGCAGCAACCACCATCAATAACACCGCCCAAGGAAGCATCGAAGCTAACACTATCGAACTGCATGCCGCTGGCGACCACACCCTGTCTAATCGTGGCTTAATCAATGGCGAGACAGTATTTTTGAATAGTCCCACTATTCAAAATCTAGGAACTGGTCGTATCTATGGAGATCATCTTGTCCTGCAAGCTGAGACGATTTTAAACGCGTCTGAAACGATCAATGACACTACCAATAACCCGGTGATTGCATCGCGTGACCGTTTGGATATGGGCGTTGGCACATTGGATAACCGTGACGGAGCATTAATCCTCAGCGGCGGTGATGCTGCCATAGGTCGGTGGATAAACACTCGTATAAATCCTAGCACTGGTCAGTCCAACTACACCGCTACCGGTATTGCCGATGAAATCAACAACGACTCGGCCACTATCGATATACAAGGCAACGCTGATATCAACGCGTTGATGATCAATAACCGCAATACGCACTTGGCAATTGCTCAAGTCGATGAGTCGAAATTTGGATTGCAACGCTTACTCGTCTCCCGAACCAACAAGATGTATCCCGCCAGCCAATGCTGGGGCTTGGGCGGCTGGCATGAGGCGTATTGCATTGTTCATCCTGAGGTATACGGCCAACGTCAAACCATCAAGCCTGTTCGCACATTGCAACCGAGCTTTTGTTTAGGTGGTTGTGGTGAAGACATCATCAACTACGCTTGGAACGACCCTATATTCAACCGCTTTAACGTCACGCCTGTGGGTCCACCTCCGGCTGAACCCGCTATCTCCTATGGCATTAATCGGGAAGGCAAACTAGGTGGTTGTACTGGGTATGCGGGTAACCCCATCACTGCACCTGCATGTGTTAACTGGCGCAAGCAATATAAAGAATGGGATGTGTCCTACCAAGCCGCGTTAGATGCGTTGAGCATCCCGGTAGATGCCTACAACGCCAGCGTAAAAGAAGACAATCGCTTGCATAAATTTGAGGACTACACCTGGTACAACCTCACCGGTAGCCCTAGTCGCAGCCAAGTAACCGAAACCGCACCCTCGTTAATCCGTGTGGGTGGCAATCTGAATATTACCGGCGATGGCACGAGCAACGCCAAACTTACCAATCAAGACAGCCAAATCGTTGTCGGTGGAGATATCAATCTTGCTGACACCGCACTCAGCAATCAAGAAACGAAAGGCACCTATCGCGTCCAATACAAAGGTACGGCACAGTTCACTACGATAGAAACCTGCGGTACTTTCGGCGATAGTCATTGCCGCGAATGGCATGGCAAAACACCCTACAACCCTGCACCAGAAATCACCACAATAGATCTGCCCACTGGAGCGCGTTACGCTGCTCATAGCACTACTTCAACTAACTACATTAAAGACATCAACGCGACAATTACTACACGCAACGATGTAAATCAGATCACTCTACCTAACAATACCCTGTTTAAAGTAGATACTCATCCCGATGACAAATCCATCCGTGGCTATGTAGTCGAAACCGATGCTGCCTACACCAACTACCGCAAGTGGTTGAGTTCTGACTATCTGCTCAACGCACTCAATATGGATCCAGCCATGACGCAAAAACGTCTGGGCGATGGCTATTACGAACAGAGCCTGATTCGCGACCAAGTAGCGCAACTCACAGGACGACGCTTTCTGGATGGCTACAGCAATGATGAAGAGCAATACCTGGCATTGATGCGTAACGGTGCAACCGTTGCAAGCAACTGGAATCTGCGACCTGGCATCGCTCTCACCACGGAACAAGTAGCACAACTGACTAGCGACATTGTTTGGTTAGTTGATCAAGCAGTGAGGCTCGCTGATGGCAGCAGCACTCACGTACTCGTTCCGCATCTTTACGTACGTTTACGCGAGGGTGATTTGGATGGTAACGGCACACTCATTAGCGGTAACTCTATCAACGCTAACGTTACTGGTGATGTAACGAATAGCGGTACGATTGCAGGTCGTACTGCTATCAGACTAACTGCTGACAATATCAATAATCTTGCCGGACATATTCAAGGTACTAACGTCGACCTGCAAGCACGAGTCGACATCAACAACCTAGGTGGTCGTATCACTGCGCAGAACAGCCTGATTGCGCAAGCAACACGTAACATCAACTTAGAAAGCACCACGCAAAGCAGTGAAAACGTC
>CAYUDI010000213.1:3441-4304 GCA_964443585.1 uncultured Bifidobacterium sp. | reverse complement strand
CACGACGTTGTAAACACCTTTAGGTATACCCACCTTGTTCATTACCTCGCCCAGCAAGGTAGCGGTGGCGGGTGTTTCTTCAGAGGGTTTGACGATGACTGTATTGCCACACGCGAGTGCCGGACCAACTTTCCATGTCATTAGCAGTAGCGGTAAATTCCACGGGCAGACGATACCAATGACACCTAAAGGCACACGAACGCCGTAACTAATGGCTGTGCCACCATCGGGCGTTGTCATTTGAAAGCTCTCGGTGGGTGCATTTTTTATGATGTCGGCAAACACCTTAAAATTTGCGGCACCGCGTGGAATATCGATGTGCGATGCGAGTGAGTGCGGCTTACCTGTATCCGCTAACTCGGCTTCGAGAAATTCATCAAAACGATGATTAATTTCATCAGCGACGGCGTAGAGCATTTCAACGCGCTTAACTACCGAGAATTTTCCCCAATCGCCAGTCAATGCTGCTCGAGCTGCTTTGACCGCATTATCTACATCCGTTAGGCCTGCTTCGTGAACCAGACCGATGACATGATTGTCTACCGGTGCACGATTTTCAAACGTCTTCCCCGTTGTGATGAATTCGCCGTTAATAAAATTGTGGAACTGTTTCATGGTGAGTCCTGTAGTTTTTATTTTTTATGTTTTATGCCAATCCAATGGCGTTAAGTCCTGCACGTGCACATTCTTCGTCTTGTTCGGCGGATCCACCGGAGACGCCAATACCGCCTATCCGAACACCCTGATCGACGATGGGTAGACCTCCGCCAAAGATAACTAATCTGGGTCGCAGCGGTAATCCAGCTTTCAGTGCTGGGTCACCTTCTAAAATTTTTAACCATTGACTGGTAGGGAAACCAAAG
>CAYUDI010000213.1:0-3431 GCA_964443585.1 uncultured Bifidobacterium sp. | reverse complement strand
TCGATAGCTATATCGATGGAATGAAGAAACGCGCCGGGCATACGTAAAAATCCAGCCAGCACACCCGAGCTGTCCGTGATGGCGACATTGATTGCGATACCGAGTTTCTGTGCATGTTCTACAGTCGCTTTTAAAGCGGTGCTGGCGGCTTCAGAAGAAATGACTGCAGTACTACTGCTGACGGGGTAATTCGCTTTGTTCATGGTTGTTGTACGTAGACTGAATAAAATTTTTTTTCGTGGTTGGTTATTTGTGCTCACTCAAGCAAACATAAATAAACAACCAGACCCCGGTTTATCACCGGGATCCAGAGGTTAAAAATCACCTATCAGGTGTACACGTCAGTAAATGATGGTGTTGCTTCACCTGTGTGATAGAAGATGCCGCTCCATAGTTTGTCTTCGGTCCAGGTGGTGACTGGACGGTCACGCATCGAGAGATAACCTAATCCTGCGAAAGTCTCGTTACGGTTGCCACTCGGGTCGAAGAAATAAATCGTTTCGCCACGCGTGATGCCGTGCCGCGTTGGTGCTACATCGATCTTGACTTTTTTCTTGGCCATGACATCAGCTGCTTTAAGCACGTCATGCCATGAATCGAGGAAGAACGACACATGGTGCAGTCCGGAGGTCGGTGCGCCAACGAAAGCGATGTCATGCGGTTTGTTGGTGCAGGCGAGGAAGGCTGCAGCCTGGATCACGCCGCCCGGGCCTACCAACACTTGCTCTACCAGATGGAAATCGAGAACGTTTTTGAAAAACTCGACGTTATCGGCCACGGTGTTGACACCAGTTTCTGGGTTCATCTCGCACATCAACAGACAGTGATCAACCCAGTGCGCACCAGCTCCAGAGATATTGTCTGGCCATGGATCGGGGTTAGTGGTGCCCACTTCGGTACCTACATATTCTTTCTGCGCGAACAAACGCATTTCGTGGCCACTAGGCAGCTTGAATTGCACCATGCGGCCAGTTGCAGGCAATGCGCCTTCGGCCAGTTCGGTGGTCTTGATGCCGTGTGCTTCGATACGTTTTTTGAACTCATCGAGTTCGCTATCTTTCTCAACTTTATAAGCAACGTGATTCATACCCGCTTGGTCAGAAGGAGTAAGAATTATCGAGTAACGATCCCACTCATCCCAGCATTTCAGGTAAACATTCCCCGATTTGTCTTCCATAGTCACCTTCATGCCAAGCACTTCGGTGTAGTGTTTGACGGCTACTGCCATGTCCATCACTTTCAGGCTGACATGCCCGATTCGCATAACACCCATGTATATCTCCTTTATTATTTTACGGTGGCAGATGGGGTGGTCTGCCCAGGAAACCCCTTTGTAAATGGCTTGCTCATTTTTCCTGCAACTTCTAGTCGTACTTCATTCGCAGGCCCCACCCGACAGGCAAGGGTGTAGCCTTGCATTTCATCTTCTTCACTCACATGGGCACGACTAACCGGACCCAAAACCTGCGTTTGACCTGCAAGAATTTTTACTTTGCACACACCACAACCACCATTGACACATCCAACTGGAATTCCTTTGCGTCCGAGCCGTATCATTCCCTGCAGTAGGCTCTCACCTATGGCGCACTGATAACTCTCGCCGGTTTGATCGATAGTGACCTGTACCTTGGGACGAAAATCAAACATGCGCTCGCCTCAGACTCGTTTGAACAACGCACTGCGCGGCTTGGCTGCATCAGCGGCAGTGATAAATTTTTCGGCGTAGATATCGCGCTCATATAAACGGCCTTGCATCAGAGTGCTGAGGCACGCTTCGATCATGGCCGGAGGCCCGCATAGATAAGCCTTGTGACCTGAGAAATCACCCTTGAAATGCTCCTGCGCGGCTTCATGCACAAAACCTTTGACGCCATCGAAGCCAGTGGCATCGTCAGACAGCGCGGGTAGGTAATTGAAATTGGCGTGCTTACTTGCCAGCTCTTTGAATTCGTCGTCGTAATACAGCTCGGCTTGATTGCGCTGCCCATACACCAGCGTGATCGGCAGCGTGCAGCCATTAGAGAGCAGATCGAGAATCATTGAGCGCGGACTGGACAGCCCCGAGCCACCTGCCATGAAGAGCATCGGTGCGTTCAACGAGTTGCGCACGAAGAAGCGTCCATATGGTCCAGAGATGCGCAGGGAGTCGCCGACCTTCAGCGTCTCATGCAGATAGGCAGTACCAGGGCCACCAGGGATGATGCGGACATTGATTTCGAGTTCGCCAGTGCTGGCGATTTGCTGAGGCGAATTGGCGATGGAAAACGGGCGGTCTCCCTCGACGCCTGGGAGGGCGAGCTGAACATATTGCCCCGCTTGAAAATCGATAGGCTTGTCGAGCTTGAGCCAGATCGCTTTGATGGTGGGGGTCTTGGTTTCTATGCGACTGACCGTGCATTGAAAATCCGATATGGGAATAATGCGCGCGTCCGGATCTTCATCAACGTCGGCTTCGATCTCAACATCGCTTTGCAGCGTAGTGCAGCAGGCGAGGGCTTTGCCTTCATCGCGCTCGAAATCCATCAAAGCAAAGGGATTGGCCAATCCATGATCGACGTCACCGCCCAGCACGGTCACTTTGCAGGTGCCGCACAGTCCGTGACCACAGGCATGCGGAATGTAGATACCTTGACGCAGTGCTGCGTCAAGTATGGTTTGGCCGTCCTCGACTTCTATGGTGGCGCCTAGGGGTTCGATAGTCAGTTGCTGTGACATGGTCGTACGTAATCCCGGTTGAATTGAATTGGTTAGGTGTCGTTAGAAACCCGTACCACCGGCTGCAGCGGTGGTGCGGATGCCATTGAGCGCCGGAGTGCGAAAACGAATCAAGCTTTTATGACCGATGCCGTGATGCTCGAGCGACTTGCCGACATCAGGTATAAAACGCTTGTTCGAGTTCGACCATTGCACGCTCTTCCAATCAATATCTTCAAACTCGGGGTGCTCGCCATACAGCTCAGGCAGTACTTCCATGATGATCGCGCCAAACGGTAAGGTTCGCGGCACCGGAATGCAAAAGGGCGCCGCGAACATGGGATGGTTTTCCCAGTGCAGGTATAGCAAATGTTTACCGTGAAATTTGTCCTCGGTATCTTGCTGCTTCATCGGATAGTCACCGATGTGAGTCATGACATTTTGAGTTGACATTTGACTATTCCCCCATGTCTTCAGGCTTCAAGCGACCGCTCCATGCGCGGAAGTGCTTGCGGTCTTTGCTGTTAGAAAAATCACCGTTGTCTTCGCCAGCATTAACTTCGTAGTGACGCATTACCTCACGTACCGGGCTGTCGCCAGGTGAGGCGGGGTTGATATCGTCGGGATAGCAGGCGCCCTGATAAATCTGATGCACTGGCAACCAAGATTGAACATACTTCTGCGGCTCATGCTCGAAGATTTCTTTGCAGTGGTCGCTGCAGAAGTGGTACTTCATG
>CAYUDI010000212.1:0-4309 GCA_964443585.1 uncultured Bifidobacterium sp. | reverse complement strand
CTGCATGGGGAACCCGTGACCCGCCGGTAAGGGTAGAACGAAACGATCGCTGTAAAAAGTTTTCAAAATTACTCGTTTAACAATATAAATAGAATGATTAAATCGTTAAATTAGCGTAGATGCTATTAAATAACGAGTAAACGAAATTTTTTATGAATTAATTGATGACGATAATTAATCTATTAAACAAATATTTTTATCAATAGCTGGCAGAAGTTAAATTAAAATGTATTTTTATTTATATAGTTACTTAATTTAGTTTATTTGTCTGTTTGTTACAGACTATTTTCTGTCTATCGGCTCTAGCAGCCACTCCATTAACCCAGGCAGGAAAATAATGTATGACCTCAATCGTAGTTAGTACTCTATCGTATTTAAGTCTTTACACTTTAAACGATTGGCTTTTTGTATCCCTGGAGTTTCATACGGGAGTTCATTGGATCTATCTTCCAGCAGGATTACGCCTGCTCTGCACATTATTAATGGGTGCGGAGGGTGCGATAGGCTTATTTCTTGGATCACTACTGATAAGAATAACGACTAATTCAAACCTTGATTCTATAACTCTGTTCGAAGCTGCAGTCATCTCCGCTGGAATACCGTATGTCATTTATCGTACGGCTCTGTTTTACGGGATGGCCTCCTCCCTGGAAAATCTTTCTGTTAAATCTCTTTTTGTTTTAACTTTTGCTTATGCTTTAGCAACCGCTTTTGCACATTCGATCTTGTTTCGGCTGCTAGGGGTGTCGGAAAACTTTATGGGTACGTTTACAGCCATGTTTGTGGGCGACCTGAGTGGTACTCTGATAGTGATTTATTTCATCAAATGTTGTTTACTTATTTTCGATCGAGCACGGAAAAAAATTCAATCGCCAGACGAGAATTAATAAAGCCTCATTCGCTGGAATAACTGTTCTATTTATTCAGCTAGCGACTGCTACATACTCCTGATGTAACTCATCCAATCCAGCCAACATCCGAATATACGCTTGCTCAACAGCTGCTGGCTCGCCTTTGACACCGAGTTCTATATGACGACGACGGTTACCATCACCCACGCTGGGCAGACTAAATACTTTTACCGTTTGAAATTCAGACTCAATGGCCACCATCAAAGGTGTTAGTGTTGATTCAATACCATCGTAAACAATCACAGATTTCTCCGTACGTGCGATTAGATGAAACAGATCAGAATGGTGTGTATCTAGCGCCCACGTCATCATAGGTTCAGCCATCACTGGAAATCCGGGCACAAAATAATGTACGCCGCCAATTGCGTTACGCCATAGAAATCCAGGAATTTTGTTAAATGCATTTGGGATGATTTCCGAGCCTACTGGGAACTCACCCATTTTTAATCTGTGTAGATTATCAGGCGCATTCAAATCAATTTCTTTACCAGCTTCATGGGCCATCTCTAGGATGCGCTCCTGAATTTTTATCTTAGCGTCAGTATGTAATTCTAGCGGCAAATGCAATGCGTCTGCAGCGCACTGGCGCGTATGATCATCAGGCGTGGCGCCTATGCCACCACAGCAAAATACGATATCGCTAGAGGTGAGGGTACGTCGTAATGTATCGGTAATACGCACAGGATCATCGCCCACATACTCTGCCCAGGAAAGCGTCAAACCTCGCGCAGAAAGTAGCTCGATAATTTTGGCCAGGTGCTTATCACTGCGTTTGCCAGATAAAATTTCGTCCCCGATAATGATGATGCCAAATGCCATAATAGTCTCGATAAAAATCAATGAGTAAAACCTACGTAATTCTAATGTCTATGATATCCGCAGGATCAATATCAACGAGCGGCTTATTTCTTAAAATCGCCAGCACATCCAGACAAAATGACTGAAACCAAAGTCCACTAAAAATAAAAATCAATAAATAAAGCGCAATCGCAGCAGCTGCAAGTACAGGAAAAAATATGACTGATATAGCACCGCCTAGCCATAACAATCCAGGTATTGCTCCAAGACCTCCAGTGATCACACCGATTATCAACAGCGCAAATCGATGATTTTTACGGATAGTCGATAACTCAGTTTTGTCTGCAAATGATGACAGTGCCTCATAAGACATTACCCGCGACGTTAACCAACCCCATAACAAAGGCTGAACCACAACAGCAAACAGAGGTATCAAGTTCAGTGGCAGCACTACTAGCCATGCCAACAAATACATCACGAAGGATGAGAACGATAAACCCAAGCTAGTAGCCATAGTGCCGCCATGACGCTGTTCCAGCTGAGGGTAAAAACGCTGACTCACATATCTGGCAATGACTGGCATGGCCATCCAATTTACCAGTAGCAATGCACTGAGTACCATCAGCGGTAGCAGTAGCCACATGGCGATCAAAGGTACTAGCAGGGTTCTCAAGCCGGAAAGTCCAAGTGAATCCAGCATATCGCCGGTCCATCGAAACAATCCATAATCTGAGAACCACGCCTGTAACTGATCGATCAATGGTTGCAGCCCCCACCAAAGCGCAAGACCCCATAAGCCTAACGAAACAATTAATGGCAATAAGGCCAGCAGTAACATGCGTGGATGCAGCTGCAGCATGAATGCGCGTAAAAATGAAGTAAAAAAAACTGTCATAAGCCTATCCTTGGGTGCCCATTATAGATTCTGTCTGGCTGTTAAAATGAACACATTAACCAACTCAGAGGAAAATCATGGCTCAGACCACTACCGATTCTGGACTTCAATACGACGAACTGACTTTAGGCACAGGCGCCGAAGCAGTCGAAGGTGATTTTGTCAGCGTTCATTACACCGGGTGGCTACAAAATCCTGATGGTAGCGAAGGCACTATGTTTGATTCAAGTGTAGAGCGCAACGAGCCATTTGAATTTCCACTAGGCGCAGGACATGTCATCAAGGGTTGGGACGAAGGCGTGCAAGGAATGAAAGTAGGCGGCAAGCGTCGGCTAGTCATCCCATCGACACTAGGTTACGGCTCCCGAGGAGCTGGCGGAGTTATCCCACCTGACGCAACACTCATTTTTGATGTGGAGCTGCTGTCGGTCTAAAGCTTTGTAGCATCTAGCTGCTACGGCAGCTAGACCTCAAACACCTTGGCCATGTTTTTAGTGACTTGCTCTTCTATTTTTTTGGAAAAACCCTTAAGCATGATGCCCAGGGTAATGTCTAACTGAGCGCTGCCTTGTGTTAAGGCTAGCGTGCCAGAAAAACCCGTGCGCTTAAAACTCAATACATCGTCTTGCCACTCAGCGACCATTTCATAGTCAATGACCATTTGGTCTGCAACCTTTTGAGCGGCTGCGCGTGCATCATCCATTCCCATTGCATGATCTTGAATGATCGTAATATCGGCCATGTGGCTCTCTCGTTGTTATAAGACCGTAAGGCCTGATTTTATTTTAGGATTTGAATGCAGTTGCGTTCAAAAGATTAGCCGGCCGCTCGCCAGATAGTGCAGCGATTAGATTGTCTGCTGCGCAGTACGCCATGGCGTCTCGCGTAGAAACAGATGCACTGCCTATGTGCGAGGTTAACACTACATTTTTTAATGATAAAAATTCAGGATTAAGGGCTGGTTCATTTTCAAACACATCTAACCCTGCAGCCGCAATCTGACCCGCTTTAAGAGCAGCAATCAAGGCAGCGTCGTCCACTATGCCACCCCGCGCAATATTGACCAGTGTTGCCGTGGACTTCATCAGGGCGAGTTGTTCGGCTCCGATTAAATGATGCACCGCCGGTGAGTAAGGCAGCACCAAAATGACGTGATCTGCGGTGCGCAAAACTTCATCCATACGTAGGTATTGAGCGTTGTTGGATGCGACTTCCAATTCGGGGGTGAGACGAGTTCGATTGTGATACACCACCTTCATGTTAAAGCCCATGGATCGACGCGCGACCGCTCGTCCTATGCGACCCATACCGATAATGCCTAGCGTACTGCCATGTACATCCCTACCTAAAAGATCATCGTATTTCGATTTCTGCCACTGACCTGCACGTAAATAGCGTTCAGATTCTGATACGCGACGAGCCGCTGCCATCATGAGCGTCCAGGCAAAATCTGCAGTGGTCTCGTTAAGCACGTCGGGGGTATTCGTCACCATGATGCCTGCTGAGGTGGCCGCAGGTACATCAATATTGTTATAGCCGACGGCCATAGTGCAGACAGCCTTCAGATCAGGGCATGCGTTAAACAATTCTGACGCAAACTTATGACTGGGATTCGCGAATACGCCTGCCTTACCTTGCAAGCGGCGCATTAGCTCAGCATCGTTGTAGACCTCGTCGCTTTGATTGTCTTCGACATCAAAATGTG
>CAYUDI010000211.1:4076-4324 GCA_964443585.1 uncultured Bifidobacterium sp. | reverse complement strand
TATGCTGGATCAATCGTCTTATCGCTCCAGTAGTGTTCTCTAAAGCGAAGGTTCGGCACAAAGCCTTCTTTGTAAAATAGCGCTGCCCAATGCGACTGCCACTGGTAGTTGAATTCTGGATGATTGCCCTGATACGGCGCACCTGAGCTAAATAAAACATGGTCGGTGCTATTGCAAATATCACTGATCATTTCTTCGCCGCGTGAAGTAGTGAGTTCATGCACGTATTCCACGCAAATCAATAGATC
>CAYUDI010000211.1:0-4066 GCA_964443585.1 uncultured Bifidobacterium sp. | reverse complement strand
GTCGGTAGGCTGGATCTATCGTCTTATCGCTCCAGCTGTGTTCTCTAAACCGAAAATTCGGTAAAAAGCCCTCTTTGTAAAACAATGCCGCCCAGTGCGATTGCCACTGAAAATTAAATTCCGGATGATTACCTTGATATGGAACGCCTGAGCTAAACAGTACATTATTCGCGCTATTGCAAATATCTGTGACAAGATCTTCGCCACGCGAGGTGGTGAGTTCATGCACGTATTCCACGCAAATCAACAGATCAGATTTTCTAGGCAGGTTGACTTTAACTTTAGCCAGATCCATGTCTTTGAATTCAGAGGGATCTATGCATAGCGGCGTTTCAAAGGCATCTTTTGTATCAATACCAATGATATTGGTGCTACCCAAATCTTTAGCGGCGGCGAGCCAGGCACCTTCGCGGCAAGCAAATTGAGCAACGTAGTTGAAGGTTGGGTCTGATTTTGCACCCTTATGCTTACGCCTAGCGAAAGCGTATAACGCTTTCAGAATGCCGTAGGCACTAGCGTACTCAGCATCAAACGTGTGAAGGTTGCGTAATCCCATGGTGTTCTTTCTTATGCCACAAAGCCTTCGGATTGCTGTTCCCACAAGCGCGCGTAGTAGCCGCCTAGTGCAAGCAATTCTTGGTGTGATCCTTGTTCCAGTATGCGTCCGTTTTCCATATACACGATGCGATCCATAGCTGTTAGCGTAGACAAGCGATGCGCGATAGCGATCACAGTACGGCCACGTATGACTTCAGCGATAGCTTCGGTGATTTGATGTTCGGTGTGAGAGTCTAGCGATGACGTCGCTTCATCCATCACTAATATCGGTGCATTCTTTAATAATGCACGCGCAATGGCTATGCGTTGCCGCTCACCACCCGATAAATGAGTGCCGCGCTCACCCACAATGGCTTCTAAGCCTTGCTCGCGATCACGTATGAACTCATCACACTTGGCTTGTTTAAGTACTTGCTCCAGACGCTCTTCGCTGACATCGCCCGATGCATAGGTAATGTTGGCGCGTAGCGAGCGATGAAACATGGTGGATTCTTGCGGGATTTCAGCGATCGATAAATTTAAGCTCGCTAACGAGACGGTTGAAATATCTTGTCCATCGATGAGTATGCGGCCAGCTTTGAGATTGTATTGGCGCGTGAGTAGTTTCAAAAGAGTGCTCTTGCCTGAGCCTGATGGCCCGACGAGGCCGATTTTTTCTCCAGCGCGAATAGCAAAATTGAGATTGCTGAGTACGGGTCGTGCATCGTGATAGCTAAACTGTACGTTATCGAATTCAATCGCACCTGAGTGTGCGAGCAGGTTGTTGGCGGTTTCAGGTTCTTTGATTTCGTGTGGACTTAAAATTGCATCAAGTGAGCTGGTGAGGCTGCCCATATGCTCAAAGAAGCCAAGTAACTGTCCGCATAAGCCGTTCACATTCGCTACTAAAATGGCGGCCAACGAGATCATGAAACTAACATCGCCTAGTGTCAGTTGATCGAGTGAGTAGAGATGAATCGCATAAGCAATAAAGCCAATCTGAAATAGTAGCCCGCTACCAAACAAGATGGTGTTCATGAAAATGATGTACTTGCGATTGTGCTCTGAGGTTGTACGCTCGATGTCGAGATCGCGTATCGCAAGCGCCTGTTCACGTTTTTCTGTGGCGAAGGAGCGCACTAAATCGATATTAGTCAATGTATCAACGAGCGTGCCTGTGACTTTGGCGCCTGCTTGTGTAAATTTTTTAAACATAGGCGCGGTACGTTTTGCAAACCAGTAGCACAGTGCGTAGTAAGCCATCATCCAACAGCCCATAGCCCAAACAAATTCAGACGATAGTTTGGATACTAAAAATAGCGTGAGTATGGTGGTGATGATGAGCCGAACAAAATCATTAAAAAATATGGAGACTAATACGCCGAGTGCGGTACCGGCTTGTTTGATGTTTTGTGCCAAGCTGCCGGCAAACTGCTGTTTGAAATAGCCTGCCGAATGCCGCATTATCCAAGCAAGTAATAACTCTTGAATTTCTTGTCGCACGGTGGGCGCGGTATACGCTTCGACATATTCGCGAAGCCGGTTCATAGTGAACGAGCCGAGCCACACCAAGGCTATCCAGCCAAACACGCTGAGAGCAGTTTTCTGAAGATCGGGCGTGAGGCTGCCGCCACCTTGTAAAAGATCAAATAGCTGTTTTAGTAGCAGCGGCTCAAACCCCATGAGTGCGATACCGCCAGCCGCGGTGATAACCAGCAGTATGGAACGCAGCGGCCGTTGCCGGCAGACTAGCTCGAGATACATCCGCAGTGGTGAGCGAAGCTCGGAAGCGGATACTGGGCGGTGCAACCCCTCGCTGGTGGATACGCGGGGCGGAGGCGCAAGGGTTGCCGTGGCGGGCTTGGTCATTGCGGAATGGTCAGACAGTTGGTTTCCAGAGAGAACTTATTATCTCAGGAATTGCCATTCGGAGAATGGGTTTAGGTAAGTAGGTTGATGGTCTTTACAGCGGAAGATCGCGTGTCCCAAGACCCGGGTGTGGCGCCATGAAGCCCGATTGGTATGGCCCCGTGTTTCTGGCCGACTATCCTCGGGTTTAAAAGTCCGGAATTTCTCGAGAGTTGTCGCGCACGGCAAATTAAGTGCCATTAATTCAACCCTAAGCGATTTACAGAGTCTGACCTAAAGCATGGATTTTTTGTCTCGAATAAGAAACGCAAGTTTGATAGAATATATCAAATATGAGATGTTATTCGGATGACAAACTGGTCTGTTGAAACACTCAATAAACAAGTAGACGAGGAGCTGGCTGTATTACCAGCCGATATGCGGGCTCGCTTTTTTAGGATCACCGCACTTATAGAAGAATTTGGGCCGGCTAATGTGGGAATGCCGCATATTCGTAGCCTTGGAAGAAAGCTATGGGAAATTCGTGTTGGTGGTCGAGATGGAATCGCTCGAGGAATTTATGTTCTTGCAGCAGGCAATAAAATTGTAGTTCTTTGTGTGTTTATCAAAAAAACTCAACAAACACCTGAAAAGATGTTGAGGTTAGCACTTCAACGTGCGGTACAAGCGAGACTGCTATGACAAAACTAACTAAATTACACGAGGCATGGTCAAAAGAGCCGGAATATAAAAAGGCCTATGATTCTATGCATGCAGAATTTGAATTGGCCAGACAGTTGATTGCAACGCGCGTGAAAAGTGGACTGTCCCAGGGGGAACTTGCCAAAAAAATGGGTACATCTCAATCTGCAATCGCACGTTTAGAGAGTGGATCTGGGCTGCCATCAATACGCACGCTGTTGAAATTTGCTAAGGCGACTAATTCAGAATTAACTATGTCATTTAAACGTATTTCGCGTACATAAAATACACTTTCACTAGATTGAGTAGTTACTCAAAACGGCCCATTCAATTTCACGATAGTCAGATTCAACCATGCCGCAACACTCACCCACACTAGATGTGGGAGCATCAGCCAGGTAGATATGCGCGAGTATGTCCACGGCAGTGCAGTGAGTAGTAGAACTGACATCCACAAAGCCCCCACTTCCATCAGTGCCAGATCGGGCCTGTGCAGTTTAAAAAACAGCACACTCCATAGAATATTCAGCACGCAGTTCATCAACACGGCGGCTAAAAAATAGTTTTTTTCTTGCGGAGCAGCGCTGCGCCATGCGCGAAGGCCGGCCATGCTGGTAGTGATGTAGATCAGTGTCCACACGGGGCCGAAGGCCCAGTCCGGTGGTTGCCATGATGGTTTAACGAGTTGCAAATACCACGGTCCGATTTCGGTGGCTGCCCCACCGATGCCGCCAACGGCGAGCACCAGCAGGATAGTAATCAGGAGCGGTTTTTTGCTGGCAGGGGCCAGTTGAGTCACAGTAGGTTCACACTTTCACGAGGCCGAGCAGATGCGCCATATCTTTGAAGAAGATCTTTACATGCGCCATAGGTTTTGCGCGAACGAGTTCTTTGTTCATGTACGCATCGAAAGTCAGTTTTTGGACATCTTTGTCTTTGCACATATCGACAAAACGCTCGCGTCGTTTGTCGCTTGAAT
>CAYUDI010000210.1:0-4366 GCA_964443585.1 uncultured Bifidobacterium sp. | reverse complement strand
GCTTGCCGGATTGGCACGCAACCGTAGAGCAGGTTCCAAAACATCCCCAGGTTCGCGGTGCTGCGCCGTATGTCGATGCGCAACCGCTGGTCATGCGTGATGATGTCGTGCGCGGCATCATGGTACGCGGCATTTTGCCGGATCAAGAACCTAACGTGTCGAGCGTGGCTTCGCAAATCGTGGCCGGTAAACTGACTAATTTGCAGCCGGGTGAATTTACTATTGTTATTGGTAGCGAGCTTGCGCGCAGTCTTAGATTAAAGCTGGGCGACAAACTCACGCTGATTGCGCCCCAAGGCCAAGTCACACCGGCTGGTGTATTACCTCGACTAAAACAATTTACGGTATCGGGCGTTTTTTCAGCAGGACATTATGAATACGACGCGTCGCTGGTGTTTATACACATGGACGATGCAGAAAAATTATTTCGCCTGAGCGGCCCTTCAGGATTACGGCTGCGTATAGAAGACATGCAGCGCGCACCGGAAGTCGCGGCTGATCTTTCTGCGACGCTGAAAGGTGATTTATACATACGCGATTGGTCACAACAAAATCGCAACTGGTTTGCCGCGGTACAAACTGAAAAACGCATGATGTTCATCATTCTTACATTGATCATTGCGGTTGCTGCGTTCAATCTGGTTTCTACCTTGGTGATGACAGTGACTGAAAAGCAGGCTGATATCGCTATTTTGCGCACGCTGGGTGCTTCACCTGCATCGATCATGAAGATTTTTGTGATTCAAGGCGCGTTGGTTGGATTGTTAGGCACTGCAATCGGTGTCTCGCTGGGCGTGCTGGTGGCGTTGAACGTGGATGTGATCGTACCGTTCATCGAAGCGGTGCTGCATGTGCAGTTTTTGCCACGTGATATCTATCTCATTAATGCGTTGCCCTCCGATTTGCGCTGGCCCGATGTGTGGCAAATTAGTTCGCTCTCAGTCGTGCTGGCTTTTTTAGCGACCTTGTATCCGAGTTGGAGTGCCGCGCGCGTGCGTCCAGCCGATGCGCTTCGTTATGAATAGGCCCAGCGCATGAGTGCCACTAATCACATCATTTTGTCGTGCAATGGCTTGGGCAAGCGTTTTACCCAAGGCCAAGATAGCCTCACGGTACTGGAGAATAGTGGGTGTATCGGGTTCGGGTAAATCCACGTTGCTGCATTTGTTGGGTGGATTAGATACTCCCACCACGGGCAGCGTGACTTTGCAGGGCCGCGATCTTTCCAGCTTATCGGAAGCCACCCGCGGTGAACTACGTAATCGCTCACTGGGTTTTGTGTATCAGTTCCATCATTTATTACCTGAATTTTCTGCGCTCGATAATGTGGCTATGCCTTTACTCATACGGCGTATGCCACGCGATCAAGCGCATAAACGTGCGAGTGATTTACTAGGGCGGGTAGGCTTAGCGCAGCGCTTATCGCATGTGCCGGGTGAGCTGTCAGGTGGTGAACGACAGCGAGTCGCATTAGCCAGAGCATTGGTTACCGAGCCGGCGTGTGTATTGGCTGATGAACCTACGGGTAATCTTGATTTACATACGGCTCAATCCGTGTTTGCCTTGATGCTCGAGTTATCGCAAACCTTAGGTACCGCATTTGTGATCGTCACTCATGATCCGGCCTTAGCGCAGCGCTGCGATCGCGTGCTACAGCTTACCCCCGATGGCTTGCGTCCGCTGGCTTCGTAATCACGAGATGATGGCCTGATGCTGATAGATAGTCATTGCCATCTTGATGCCAACGAGTTTGGCGGCAATGCATTAACGGTTGCTGCACACGCTGAAGAAGCGGGCGTAGCATGGATAGTTATTCCAGCTGTTGAGGTAGCCAACTTTGATGCGGTGGCTGAGTTATCGCGATCAATTATTGGTTGTGTGTATGCGCTGGGCATACATCCTATGTACGTACCCCATGCTAAAGAGAGTGATCTGGCTATACTGCGTGAGCGGATAGAGGCATCACTGGCAGACAACAAGATGGTTGCTGTGGGTGAGATAGGCTTGGATTTTTTTGTACCCGGATTGAGCGATGGCGAGCTGAGAGAAAAACAAGAATTTTTCTATTCCGAGCAATTAAAAATAGCGCGCGATTTTTCGTTGCCTGTCATTTTGCATGTGCGCCGTTCACAGGACACCTTACTCAAATATTTGCGTCGCATACCGGTATCCGGCGGTTTGGCACATGCCTTCAATGGAAGCGTTCAGCAAGCAGAGGCGTTCATTGATTTGGGTTTCGTGCTCGGCTTTGGCGGTGCCATGACGTTCACTCGCGCTTTGCAGATACGTCGCTTGGCTAGTTCACTGCCAGCCTCCGCACTGGCACTCGAAACCGATGCGCCAGATATTTCACCGGCATGGCTGCATCCCGCGTCAAACAGTCCGCAACAACTTCCTCGTATTGCAGCGGTACTGGCCGAGCTGCGCGGTCAGACCTTGGCAGAAATCGAGCATCTAACGACAGCCAATGTCGCTCGTGTCTTGCCCCGCCTTGGCAGCCTCATGATGGCCTGATTGCGTGCGCTAGCGTTGGGGCTGTTAGTTGGCGTGCTGTGGCTGCAATCACGACCTGAGCTCCCGTCTGTTTTTATTTCATTGGTTATTCTTCTTACGTCGATTAGCTTATTGATCGGTGCATTGATTTTTGTTCGGGCTCATCCTCGGCAGCTAGCGATTGCATTACTGCTGGCTGGCTGCGGTTTTGGTATTGGATGGTCTGGCTGGTTGGCGCATGAGCGACTCAATGAAAGTTTGTCAGCTGAGCTAGAAGGTAGAGATATCCGCGTTATAGGCACGGTGGAAGGATTGCCTGATCTTGGGCCAGCGGGTGAACGATTTCATTTTCGTGTTGATCAAGCGAATTTACCAACGGGTGAACGAGTTACTGTACCCACGCGCGTTTCTTTAGGTTGGTATGCCGATCGATCAGGTGATCCACCTTTGTTGATATCAGGTCAGCGCTGGCAACTCACGGTGCGTTTAAAACGACCACATGGGTTGGCGAATCCGGGTGGTTTTGATGTTGAAGTGTGGTTGCTCAATGAAGGATTAAGAGCAACGGGTTACGTGCAAAACGTGGGTTATCAATTATTGGCTGAGCAGATGGCTCACCCAAAAATTTGGATAGATCGTGCACGCGCAGCCTTGCGTGAAAAAATTCTCTCTGCACTGCCCGAGCATCCCTATGCCGGAGTCATCGTGGCTTTGGTGATTGGGGATCAACGTGCGGTGAGCCAGACCGACTGGGAAATATTTAACCGTACTGGTGTAGGTCATTTGATTTCTATCTCGGGCCTGCACATCACCATGATTGCAGGTTTGTTTGCCTTGCTTACCCACTGGCTTTGGCGACATTCATTTTTTATGCGCGCTCAATTACCGTTGTTGTGTCCGGCGCATAAAGTGGCGGCACTGGCAGGATTGTTTACGGCGTTTATTTATGTCGCGCTGGCAGGTTTTGGCATACCGGCGCAGCGTACGTTGTTGATGATTGCGGTGGTCACGCTCTCCTTGTGGATAAATAAAATCGTCGTCGTATCCCAGGTCGTCATGGCGGCGCTATTGGTTGTGCTGCTGTGCGATCCGTGGTCGGTTGTGTGGCCAGGATTTTGGCTTTCATTTGTCGCTATTGCCTGCATTTTGTATGCGTGTGCAGGTCGGGCTGAAGAGATGCGGTTTACGCAAGAGCCAGCACGCTGGAAAACACATCTTCAATCGGCATGGCGCACTCAATGGGCGGTCACATTAGGGTTGCTTCCTTTAAGTTTTGCCTGGTTTGCTCAGACCTCCTTAATTAGTCCGCTGGCCAATGCAGTGGCAATTCCACTGGTTAGTTTTGTGATTACGCCGTTGTCTTTACTGGGCAGCGTTTTGCCAGCACCCTTGTCGGTTGGTTTATTAGCGGCAGCACATACGGTGACGGTATGGCTGGCAAGTGGATTGGCCTGGCTGTCATCAGCTAGCTTCGCTGTTTGGACGGCACCTCAGCCGAGTTGGTCTGCGTTTGCTTTAGCTACCGCTGGCACGGCGTGGATGCTGGCACCCCGCGGCTGGCCGTTGCGATGGGTAGGTATTTTGCTGTGGACACCAATGGTATTGGCCAAGGCCACTGCGCCTGAGCAGGGCTTTTGGTTAACCGCCTTTGACATAGGGCAAGGCAATGCGCTGTTCATAGAGACGCCGCACCATCGCTTAATTTATGACACTGGTCCAGCGTTTTCACTTGAGTCGGACGGTGGCAGCCGGGTGTTATTGCCCTATCTGCGTGCACGCGGCATACATCATCTCGATGGATTGGTAATTTCACATAGCGATACGGATCATTCGGGTGGGGCGCGTTCATTGTGGGAAGGTGTGGCAGTCGATT
>CAYUDI010000209.1:0-4408 GCA_964443585.1 uncultured Bifidobacterium sp. | reverse complement strand
CAATAACGCGGCCGGCGTAGCGATCAACGATATCCATATCATGTTCCACAAACAGAACCGTCACCGCTTCTTGTGAAAGCGCGCGCATGACAGTGTCCATCATGGGAAATTTTTCATCGGTAGAGACGCCGGAGGTGGGTTCGTCCAGCAGCAGCACTTTAGGCTGTCTCGTTAGCGCCATCGCAATGTCGAGCAGCTTACGTACACCGCCGGGCAATTCACCGACAGTACGTTGTGCGTGAGCAGATAACTCAAAGCGTTCCAGAAGTTCATTAGCACGTTGCTGCGCAGCTGGATTACGCGCTGGACGCCAGAACGATAAACCACCCGCTTGTGAGGCAATCGCAACCAGCATGTTGTCGAACACCGTCATTTCTTTATACAGCTGAGGAATTTGAAATGAACGTGCAACGCCCAGACGCGCTATGCGACGTGGGGCTAGGCCAGCTATGTTTTCACCATGCAGAAGAATTTGACCTGCATCGGGCTTGATGTAGCCCGTAATCATGTTAACGAAGGTTGTTTTGCCAGCCCCATTACTACCGATAAGACTCACTTTTGCACCCGTGGGAATATCGACATTGATGTCAGCCGCGGCGACTACGGCACCAAAACGTTTTTCTATGCCGCGCGCAGAAATCGCAAAGTCATTCGCACTCATGCGTGCTCTCCTTTACTGCGCTTTGCTTCCCACAATGACCCTATACCGCGCGGTAAAAAGCGTATCACTGCCAGCAAGAACAAACCTAGCGATAGCTGCCAACTGTTAGGGAAATACGAACTGGAAAAAGAGCGAACGATTTCAAGTACCGTGGATGCGATGAAGGCAGCCAACACACTGTGATGACCCGCCAAAATCGCGACAAACACAAAATCACCCGAGGTGGTCCAAAAACTGAATTCGGGTTCCACATGACCCAGGGCCATAACCGCCAGCGCACCACCCATACCACCCGTGAAGGCTGCGATTAAGTAATTAGCTGCAATCAAATTTTGCACCGAGCTACCGAGGTATTCGACGCGAATTTCATTGTCGCGTGCGGCTAGCGCCACAAGTCCACGCGTGGAATCGAAATAAATCCGCATGGCCATGCCGACTAATCCACCCAAAGTAACGGTCACTGCGTAGCTTGCGTAGCCATTCCAGTTGTCTGGCGGGCGCACACCAAAAATAGTCACGCGACCCATATTGAAACCATCCGAACCACCTAAGGTCTGTGATTTCATTAAGAGTCCGTACAACACCATAGATAACGCAAGCGACAGCATGGCAAAGAAAATACCGCGGTAACGAGCAATCAGTAATGCAAAGGGCAGGGCTACTAGCAAGGCGACCAGGCCACCCCCCAAGGCTAGTAGCAAAGCATCCGTGATGCCCAAATGACCAAACGCCAGTGCCGCAGTGTAGCCACCTAATGCGAACACCATACCCTGTCCAAATGACACCACACCCGTTCGCATTAGCGACACTATGCCCAGCGATACCAAACCATTTGCAGCAGACATAGTGATCAAAAAAGTGAGCCACTTCGGCATGACTATGCCAGCACCAAGCAAGAAAACAATGCAGGCTAATCCAGCGATTAACGTACGAGTGGAAGATGAAGAATTCATATTAAATCTTCCTAGCCTGAATACGTTGAAATAATCCTTCGGGCCGGAACATCAGCACGATAGCCATTACCACGTAAATCGAAAATAATTCGGCCACTGGCCAGATGTGTACAGCAGTGGAGCGTGCGATGCCAACAATTAGCGCACCAATAGCTGCGCCGGGGATACTACCCAAGCCGCCGATAATCACCACCGCAAATGAAACAATCACTACGCCAACTGAGACGCCTGGCTGAACCGAAATCATTGGTGCGGTGAGTGCGCCGCCGAGAGAGGCCAGAAAAATTCCGGTGGCAAAGGCTAGGGTATAAATTCGCGAAACATTGACGCCCATACTCGATGCGACTTCTTCGCTGTGTATCACTGCGAGCACGATTTTTCCTATGCGTGTGCGGTTTAAACCCCACCACACCACGTAGCCCACGATAGCTGCTACAGCAACCAGCATAAAGTCATAACCTACATACGACTGTGGGCCCATGTCTATTGTTCCAAACAACATATACGGTTCGGATACGTAGAGCGGGTTAACACCCCATATCAGCTTGGTTGCATCTTCCATGATCAGAAATAAGGCGAAGGTCACTAGCACCAACAGCACTTCATCTCGGCCATAAAAAACACGTAATAGTCCGCGCTCACAAAGCGGTGCGACTAGTGCTGCTACCGCAACAGCCGCAAGCAGCATAGCGATCAATGACAATTCTGGCGCTAAGCCTAAGGAGGCAAACCAACCCACCAGCGTAGCGGCGGCATATGCCCCCAGTGCATAGAAGCTACCATGCGCGACATTGAGAATTTTTAATACGCCAAAGACCAAGGTCAGGCCTAGCGCAACGATGAATAGCCATGACGCATAGGTCAGGCCATCAATCAGGATGGTAAAAATGAGATTCATGGAAGGTTCTTTTAATAATTCTTTTTACCAGATCAGCATGCTCCTGATAGCACGTAATCTTTGGGTGGTACTGCAGTGACTTTAAAAAACGGGCTTCACTTTTCAATAAGCGAAGCCCGCACGACATCAGGCTAGTTATTAGTCACACTTTGCACCGGGGAAGCCGGCTTTCATCCAATCTTCCGATTTCATGTTCGCAGGTGGATTGACGCACTCAGCTGCAAAGCGTTGTATGTCTTCCAAGGCGACACGCTTGTTAGCAGCGTCCCAGCGGGTACGACCGATAGCGGTAGGTTGAATCGCTTGTTGTCCACCAGCCAAAGCCATCTTCACACGACCACTGGGCGCTTCCCATTCGGAGCCGCGCAGAGCAGCTGCGATTTGTTCATTGCTAGGTTTTTTGCCACCATTGGCGGCCATGGCTTTTTCTACTGCTAATTTCACGCCCATGAGAGCTTGCGCCATACGATAGGGAGCTTGCACAGGGTAGGCACTCCACTGGATTTTGTACGAAGCCCACCACCAATCATTCAACGCCGATTTTGGCGCGAGCAGACCGTTAGCGCCTCGTGCACCCAACACAGTACCGTCAGGCATTTTGTCACCCAGCGGAGTGAGTACGTGATCTGCAGCAGTCAATACCACCTGGGTTTTTTTGAACAAGCCACGTGGACCTGCTTGCAGGACAAATGCTTGTAAGTCACCACCCCACAAACTGGAGTGAGTCACATCGGCAGGCTGTGACATCAGCTGAGAAATTTCGGTGCCGTACTGACCTGCACCAAATTTCGGACGCTGATCTGCCTGTACTTTGGCCTCTGGGTAGAGGTAATTCATCGACAGCGTGAAGTCCTTGAGCGAATCGTGGCCCCATGCATAATCTTGATTAATCATATTGATTGTGCCGACCTTCATGTTGCGCGATTTCAGATAGCGCGCAGCAGCCACGTTATCCATCGCGCCATGCGACGCTGTACGAAAAACATACTTGTAACTGGCTTCTTCAAAAATACGTGGTGAGCCACAATCATAAAGCACTAACAGACGCTTCATTTCTTCGGCTACAGGAGAAACAGCTAAGCAGTCACCAGAGCTGACATAGCCGATAACCATATCAACACCTTCACGGTCATATAGATTGCGCAGTTCTTGTACTTGTTTGGTAGCGCCACCGTTTTCATCGACATAGACCGGTAGGATGTTCATGCCGCCGAAACCTTTTTTGTTGTAAGGCGCTGGAACTTTACCGCTATTAAAAGCTTCTATCAGCGTTTTTGCGCCGTTGACTGCAGGCACACCAAAGCTGTCAGCTGCTTGCCCGGAGAGGAAACTGACAATGCCAATTTTGAAGTCTTCAGCAGTAGCCTGGCCTGACATGCTTAGCGCCATAAGACTGGCAGCTGAAATAGCACTCAGTTTTTTCCATGCCGGACGCAGAGTAGGGTTGTGAATCATTGTTTTCTCCTGGTTAATCTCGTTATTGTCACCATCTGGGCAGTCTCATTCAGTTCCGGTGATGAGAATGTGCAGCCTGCTGAATTCGTCATCAATGCCAATCAGCAATATTTCCAACCTGAGATGATCCAATTTGTCAGATTGATCAGTCAACCGATATCGATGTTGCGATGCCGTAGGAAACACTTTTGCTCAGTAAGACTTCATGAAATGCAAAGGCGACATTATTTTTAGATGAAGCGCAGCGGCGCAGGTCCAAGCAAAATTCGCCATATGAAATGAAGATTAAGCGACTATCCGCTCCATTTTGGTCAATGCCATTGTTTTTTTCTAATTTGATGAGGCTGTAGGAGCTAGAGGCGAGAATAGTTAGATATGCTGCATTGCAAAATATCCATATCGCCTTAATTTTCTTTAGGGTCGCTAGACTCGTTTGATTCG
>CAYUDI010000208.1:1187-4417 GCA_964443585.1 uncultured Bifidobacterium sp. | reverse complement strand
GGGTAATGATATCTATGCCGTCTTCGCTCAGCGTCAGCATTTGCCGCTGCGCATACGTGTGTTTGTCGATTTTCTCAGGCGCACGTTCGCCGAACAAAACTATTGGAAGAAATGAACGAAACCGCTGGATGAGGCAAAGAGAAATAAAACAGAAGGGGTGTGTGCGGTGTTGCTTGATTAATATTAACCGCAGAAATACGTACCCCGGCAATTGCCGGGGTATGAAATGCTAAATTACACTGGCTGAATGTTCGAAGCCTGCTTGCCTTTAGGTCCGGATGTTACTTCGAACTTGACACGCTGGTTTTCTTGCAACGATTTGAAACCTGCCGACTGAATTGCTGAAAAGTGCGCGAACAGATCTTCGCCACCTTCATCGGGAGTAATGAAACCAAATCCCTTTGCATCATTGAACCACTTCACAGTACCTGTTGCCATCTTACTTCCTATCTTAGTTCGGTTACGGCGGGGATACCGCCAGAAAAGCGTCTCAACCAAGTAAGGAATTACAGAAAGCCCTGCACCACTGCTACTCGAATATCAACGTGGTCGCGATTATACTTGAAAAAATTATCACACTACGAATAAGCCTAAAGGTAATTTGACGCAGATCGAATCCCTATCGTCGAGTTGCGCAAGCTCGCTGGCCTAAATGCCCATAGTCATTGGGATGATTAGGCACGAAGTCATGCCAAATAGCCTATAGTTCTATCATTCCCCTACTCCTTACGGTCTATTTCATGAACTTCGATGTTGCCATTGTCGGCAGCGGTCTGGCTGGTCTTTCCGTTGCTCTTCACCTCGCCAACGAGCGCAAAGTCGTGGTTATCTCAAAACGAGCCCTACGTGATGGTGCCAGCGATTGGGCCCAGGGTGGCATTGCCGCCGTGCTGGATTCATCTGACAGCTACGACCAGCATGTGAACGACACGCTGATCGCTGGAGGCGGATTGTGTGATGCAGCAGCTACCCGCGCCATCGTCGAACAAGGACGGCCTGCGATTGAATGGCTGATATCTCAGGGAGTGCCCTTTACACGCGATGATCAAGCCGAGATGGGATTTCATCTCACGCGTGAGGGCGGTCACAGTCAACGTCGCATCATCCATTCAGCGGATGCTACAGGCCACGCGGTGCAAGTTACCTTAGAAGAGCAAGTACGCAGCCACCCCAACATCACCTTGCTGGAAAATCATTACGCGATTGACCTGATCACCTCAGACAAAGTCGGGCTGCACAACGGTGCTCCTCATTGCCTGGGTTTGTATGTGCAAGACGTAATTACCGGACAGGTACAAACCGTCTCAGCTGATCACACCGTGCTGGCCACAGGCGGTGCAGGAAAAGTGTATTTGTATACAACCAATCCTGACACTGCCACTGGTGATGGCATTGCAATGGCCTGGCGCGCAGGCTGCCGTGTCTCGAACATGGAATTCATACAATTTCACCCGACCTGTCTTTACCATCCCTACGCCAAATCTTTTCTGATTACCGAAGCAGTTCGCGGTGAAGGCGGCTTATTGAAGCTACCCGCTGCTGCCGGTGCAGCCGCAGGTCAGCGTTTTATGCTTAGCCATGACGAGCGGGCCGAACTCGCACCGCGCGATATCGTGGCACGCGCTATCGACTTTGAAATGAAAAAACGTGGATTGGATTTTGTTGAACTCGACATCAGTCATCAACCACCCGAATTCCTCAAAGAACACTTTCCAACTATTTACGCTCGCTGCCTTGAATTAGGCATTGATATTACGAAGCAGGCCATACCCATCGTGCCCGCAACACACTACACCTGCGGCGGCATCGTGACTGATCTCGCTGGTCGTACGGATTTGCCAGGTTTGTATGCCGTGGGTGAAACTGCTTGCACCGGATTGCACGGGGCAAATCGCCTGGCGAGTAATTCATTATTGGAATGCGTGGTACTTGGTCGCGCTGCAGCGCTCGATATTGAGAGCCAACCTAAGCCTAAACAAGCAGCGCTGCCTGCGTGGGATGAGAGCCGAGTTACTAATGCGGATGAAGAAGTCGTCATCACGCAAAACTGGGATGAGCTGCGACGATTTATGTGGAACTTCGTTGGTATCGTACGCACCACCAAACGACTTGAGCGTGCACAACACCGCATCGCTCTACTGAAAGAAGAGATCGATGAATACTATGCAAATTTCCGCATCACGCGTGACTTGCTGGAATTGCGCAACTTAGTTGAGGTTGCTTCGCTGATAGTACAAAGTGCGCAGTCGCGTCGCGAGAGTCGGGGTCTACACTACAGCCTGGATTATCCGGACACACTGCCCAAAGCATTGCCAACGGTGCTCACACCACCGCGCAAACCCGGAGTGCGCAAACTAAAATAATGTTGACTGTTGACTGTTGACTGTTGACTGTTGACTGTTGACTGTTGACTGTTGACAGTTGCTGTAGCTAGTGCTCGTGATCAGATTACTCGCAATGAGTAATCCGTTGCTTTGATATCTTTGGTCAGGCTGCCTATCGATATGCGATCAACACCTGTTTCAGCAATCGTTCTGATAGTTTTGCGATCTATGCCGCCGGAGGCCTCGAGTAACGCACGGCCTGCAGTTTGCTCCACCGCCTGCTTGAGCATGGCTATAGAAAAGTTATCTAGCAAAATAGATACGGCACCTGCATCCAGCGCCTGTTGAAGTTCATCGAGTGATTCGACTTCTATCTGTATGCCCACACCCGATTGCAAGGCATGGGCAGCCGCCATGGCAGCAGCAATACTACCGGCTGCGGCAATGTGGTTTTCCTTAATGAGTATGCCATCGTACAAAGCCAGGCGCTGATTTTTTCCACCACCAACACGCACTGCATATTTTTGCGCCAGACGTAAACCGGGTAGTGTTTTGCGGGTATCTAAAACAAAGGCGCGCGTACCATCAATCAAGGTAACGTACTCGCGGGTAGCGGTGGCTACACCGGATAATAATTGCAGAAAATTGAGTGCCGTTCTTTCGCCTGTTAACACTGCACGCGCAGGACCAACCAAGCTACATACCTCGGTATTGGCAGTCATTGCATCACCTTCAGAAACATGCCAGGTGAGTGCAATTCTCGGATCTAGCAGCTTCATCACCGCTTCAAACCAGGGAGCACCACACAACACAGCAGACTCTCGCACCAATACGCGTGCGTTAAGATGAACGGACTCTGGGATCAACATCGCGGTCCAATCACCACTACCTATGTCTTCTCCCAGC
>CAYUDI010000208.1:0-1177 GCA_964443585.1 uncultured Bifidobacterium sp. | reverse complement strand
TCAAATGAGCTCGTCAGCGCAGCATCAAACGGAGCAAAGGGATTTTTCAGCGTGCTCATGCCGGACCGATGCCGGAAAATAAATCATGCTCCGCTGCCAAATCCGATGATGGGCGCACGTTGGCTTTACGAGCAGCAGCAAAGTCCAACATACGGTTGATACAGGTCACCGCTTTTTCACGAGTCACATCATCCACTTCTATCGTATTGCGACCACTTTCCAAAACATCGGCTAAATTTTGTAGCGAATTCATCGCCATCCAAGGGCAATGCGCGCAGCTCTTACAGGTGGCGCTATTACCTGCAGTGGGTGCTTCTATAAAAATTTTTCCGGGTGCGGCCTGACGCATTTTGTGCAAAATGCCGTTGTCGGTTGCGACAATAAATTCGTCAGCATCCAGCGTAGTGGCTGCGGCAATCAACTGCGAAGTTGATCCCACCACATCAGCCAGCGCCACGACTGCCGCAGGTGATTCCGGATGAACTAATACTTTAGCTTGAGGATGATCGCGCTTGAGCAGTTCAAGTTCCACCCCCTTAAATTCATCATGCACAAGACAGGAACCCTGCCACAAAAGCATGTCGGCTCCGGTTTGTTTTTGTATGTAGCTGCCTAGATGGCGATCCGGTGCCCACAGAATTTTTTTACCCTGTGCATGCAAATACGCCACGATATCCAGACCTATGGATGACGTTACCATCCAGTCGGCACGCGCCTTAACCGCTGCACTTGTGTTGGCATACACCACCACCGTGCGATCAGGATGAGCATCACAAAAGGCTGCAAATTCATCCGCAGGACATCCCAAATCGAGTGAGCAGGTCGCGTCCAAGTCAGGCATCACTACGGTTTTATGCGGGGAGAGTATTTTCGCGGTCTCACCCATGAAGCGTACACCGGCCACGACGAGCGTTTGCGCCGGATGATCCCTGCCAAAGCGAGCCATTTCTAGCGAATCCGATACACAGCCACCGGTTTCTTCGGCTAAATCCTGAAGGTCTGCATCAACGTAATAATGCGCAACTAACACGGCCCCTTTTTCTTTTAGCAAACGACGAATTTTGTCTTTGAGCTGAGTGCGCTGTTCTGGCGATACCGGATCAGGCACGCGTGACCAGGCAGTCGCTATAACGCGGTCCGTTTCCCCTTTGGGGCGTTCAAATTCTATAGTTTTGAT
>CAYUDI010000207.1:0-4453 GCA_964443585.1 uncultured Bifidobacterium sp. | reverse complement strand
CTGGCCGGCTCGGTTGCTTTGCGTGATACTGCGCCAGCCCAAGCAGATGCCACCGTAATAGCTCGTCTGCGCTCAGCTGGTGCGGCGGTAGTAGGCAAGACCAACATGACAGAATTCGCCTATTCAGGCGTTGGGCTCAATCCGCACTTTGGCACCCCCGGTAATCCGGCGGATCCTACACGCATACCCGGTGGATCGTCTTCAGGAGCGGCTGTCTCAGTCGCTATCGGTAGTTGTGTTGCAGCGATAGGCTCAGATACGGGAGGCTCAGTCAGGATTCCAGCAGCGCTTTGTGGCTTGGTGGGATTTAAACCAACCATGCGGCGTGTACCGACAACGGGCGCATTGCCGCTGGCGCCTTCACTGGATTCTATAGGTCCGATTGCCAGAACGGTGCGTGACTGCCTGCTGATGGACAGCTTAATCGCCGATCAACCGCTGGTAACTCATGCTGTTGAACTGGCCGGTCTGCGCTTGGCTATTCCAGAAGATATTGTGCTTGATGATGTGGACGATACCGTGGCTAAAGCATTTACCGCTGCGTTGTCCAAGCTCTCTGCGGCAGGGGTACACATCACAGAAATTCCGCTGCCTATGCTGGCAGAGGCTAAGGATTTGTATCTCATCTCACCTTACGAGGCCTACCCATGGCATAAAGAACTGCTTAAAACGCGTAGTAATGAGTATGACCCCCGCGTAGTAAAGCGTATTTTGCTAGGTGCTGAGGCAACTGAGGCCGATCGTGATCGACTCAAACAAGCAAGGGCACAGTGGCAAGCACGATTGGAAAAAGCCATCAGTGGATATGACGCGATCGTGATGCCTACAGTTCCTATTGTGGCACCTAAAATCGATACGCTGAATGCGTCTGAGACTAGTTTTTTTGAAGCTAATCGGCTGCTGCTGCGAAATCCGTCCGTTATCACCCTACTCGATGGCTGTTCTATTTCTTTACCTATACACCGACCAGGTGATTTGCCCGTCGGCCTTATGCTCGCTTGTACCGCCATGTCGGATGCGCGCTTGCTATCCATAGCAACGGTTATAGAAAGCCATCTGGCTGGTGTGTAAATTTTCGTTTACTTGCTCAATCTCCGTGAGTACCCGTTGCTTTTCTTCTCGGCGATAAATGACGTTGGGCAGATTTTTACCGTAGCGATCTTTCATTCCATAGGGCTTATCGTGCAAGTCACGAGAACTATACACAGCCACCACTTCGTCATAACCACAAGCTAGCCAATACTTGGCAGTGTTTTCCATCTGCTGAACCGAGGTCGGGTAATAGCGCGACGAACCAAAATTAATGTAAACCCGTCCTGGTTCATGGGCATCAAAAAACGCTTCTCCGCCAATGATGGCGTGACTTTTAATCAAACTGTGAACAGCAATACCACGCGAACTTTTTTCACATTCTGTAAATTCACGCACAAGATGTAATCCTTCCGCATCGATTACGTACAAATATTTGTAGGGCCTGTTGTCGTAGCCGCCGCAAGCAACATCTCTAAATCGTCCCAAACCTGGTCGAGTCGTTTGGGTGCGATCTTTCAATACGAATCCATCGACTTCGAGTGGATTGCAATCGGCAGGTAATCGTAATTTGCCTATGCCGTGCAAAACACCTTCATGCACTTCTTGCTTCTGAACTAAAAACGATTCGATATCACTCCGCGACATTTTCACGATGGCGCTAGGCAGCGCAAAGGTCGAGTTGCCTGGCGAATTGACTTCTGTTGAACTGAGGTCAAGCTTATGACGACTTTTTTCTAACCAATCTGTAACGTAGTTGCGCAAGTAAGGCACGGCATGAGCGTAAGCATCTATGAATGGCCTGGACTTGATCGTGGGGGGCTGCACGGACACACCGGCGTAGCCTCGACGCGTCTTAACGGCTGTCTTGTGTAAGGTGGTTAAACGGTGCGTGATTGATCTCATGATGTCGTCCTTCACGTCGAATTGTCAGTAAGCGTTGAATTGCATCGTTCCGTTGGAGGAAAAGAGCCCACAACGAGTTGATTTCTTTTTTTGCAATTTATGTGCCAAGCGCTTATACAGGTCACCTTGATCAAAAATGACGTAATTGCTCGCTTTTGAATGAATTCACGTGCTTGATTGTCTAGTGATTGAGGGATGATCTGCCCCATCATGGGGGTGTATTGATGCAGCTCGGTGCAACGCGCACCAGCTCTGTACAAACTTCAACGATTGTTTCCCGCAGGTTTTACGGATAACCTATAGCCAATTCACTTTTCAACTGCATTAATTTTTAAAAATTGCAGGCAATGACCTGCCCTACAGAGATCGGTTTAATCCGCTGCTGTTAGATTCGTAGATATCTGGAGTCAAATGCGCTTAGCTGTAATTGGTGGCGGTGTAGTGGGTGTCAGCACCGCATATTATTTGGCAGAGGCCGGTCACGAGGTCGCTTTATTTGAACGTTACGGTAACGTAGCTCAGGAAGCTAGCTTTGGTAATCTGGACTTAATGGGACCGTCCGGACTTCGGTTGTGGGCAACCCCCGGGGCACCAGCACGCGTGCTTTCAATGTTGTTTCGACCCGAGTCCCCGTTTGCTTTTAGCGCCCGATTTGAGCCGGCTATGTGGGGCTGGCTCAAACGCTTTATGTCGGAATCAGCCCTAAACCGATTCAAACAAAATCAGCAGCGCTTATATCGTCTTGCCAGCTATAGCCAGGAACTCATGCAGCACCTGGTGCAAACTCGCGAATTAGATTTCCAGCAACGTAACAGCATGATGATCATGTTCCGCACTGCGCGTGAATTGGAGATGGCTCATCCCTTCATGGAACTACTCGGCGAATTCGGCAGCCGCAATGAGTTAATGGATCCTGAAGCTGCGCGGTTACTTGAACCGGCGTTATCTTCTGAAACTCAGTTTCATTCTGCATTGCATGTGCCGGATGATTGGGCTGGCAATTGCCCTTTGTTCGTTCGCCAACTCAAAACTCTATCCCAAGATAGAGGCGTGGAATTTCACTTTAATAGTGAAGTTCAGTCTATCCGACCTGAACTGGGTGGCACGACGCTTCAACTAGAAGGACGCACTGTAGACGTCGATGGTGTGGTGGTGGCAGCAGGCAGTGACAGTGTTCGACTACTCAAAGGCATGGGTATCAGTCTTCCGATTTACCCGGTAAAAGTCTATTCCGCATCGATGGCGATACAGGAATTCGAACTCGCGCCTCAAACATCCTTGTTTGATGACACCTACCGCGTGGGACTAACACGACTTGGAAAACGTATACGCATCGCTGGCTGCGCCGAACTGGGATCCTCCAACCTCGACTTGCATCACAAAGCTGTCAACACACTAGTCAAAGTTGCCGATGATTGGTTTCCTAACGCAGCCAACTACCGTGCTGCAAGTTTTTGGTGTGCTCCTACGGCCATGCTGCCTGAGGGCGTGCCACTGGTTGGCCCAACGCGTTATCCCAATGTCTATATCAATACGGGTCATGGCTCGGCAGCATGGGCATTGGCTGCTGGCAGCGGTAAACTCATCGCGGACATGATTTCTGGTCGGCGTACAGAAATCGATACCGATGGCCTGACTCTAACCCGCTATGGCGATCGTGTGCGCTGATGCGCAACACTCTGATCTATTCACCGTCGCTCAGATAAGAGCGGTAGAGCAAGCGGTAATAATGACGGCGATCCACTCGTAATCGCTCTCGAACTCGCACCTCGCGGCGTACCTGCCTCCATCGTTAATCTTATTTCCCTCACTGAATTAACCGAACCGCATGATCAACGTTGATCGTGTCAGTTTAGTGGGCCCGGATGGCATCGCGGAAATTATAAATTTCTGAAAAATACACTATTGAGACTGAATAGCTCAACCTAGATTACCCGAACATTGCAATCTGGAAAGATTGTGTTTTGGGGCACGCAAAAAAGTGGAACTAAATCACGATCCACGTTACCAGCATAGTGCAGTTAGATGGCGATATAAGTCGTCGCTGTCTCTTTGAATAATTCGACACAATTTAATTTGCCAACAAAGGATTAAAAAACTATGTATTCAACTTCAACAAGAATGCGTGCTGAGAGCAGCGAGCAGCTAGCTCAGCAGACACTAGCCATCCCAACCAGTGTACGCCCCCCAATGACAAAAGAAACATTTCTAGAAATCCTAGATACTGATATAGCCAAGCATATTTTTTCTCAACCAAAGATCAATAAGGCATTGACTTCGTTTACACCAGAGCAGAAAGCGGCTTTACTGTATTTTAATGGCATTACTGTCAATAGCGAGGTTGAAGCATCAAACGTTATGATGCATTTGTTTGCAGCTTTCCATGAAAAAAATGCAGAAGATGTGGCCGAATATCTTGCTAAAGGTGTTTCAACTGGAGTTCGATTGGATTATGGACTTCCTTTATATTCGGAAGCTAATAGCAGCGGAGAGGATATTTATGTATGCGCTGTAAAAG